>JACOSF010000281.1 GCA_016179005.1 Acidobacteriota bacterium
AACAGCTATCATAGCCGCGGCCTGCGAGCGGACGCAAGGACGCGGCTTGCTGCATCCGAATCCAGGTGCTAGACTCAGCGGGATTTGTGGACTTATCAAAGGGTGATGATGCGGAGTCAATTCAAAACTATTCTGCTTCTGCTTTGTTCCACGCTGTTGCTGGCTGGATGTCCCAAGGGCAATGCCGACTTTCAGGCCGCCAAGAAAGCGGAAGCCATCCGTGATCTGGACACCGCTCTGATCCACTACGAGCGCGCGTTGCGCTCCGATCCGCGAAACGTCACGTACCGCTTGAAAGCCACGCACCTGCGCTTCGAAGCTGCTCAGGCCCATGTCGTGAAGGGGCAGAAGTATCGCGACTCCGGAGAACTGCAACTGGCCGTCGCGGAATTCGAAAAGGCCGCGGCCATTGACCCCTCGAGCCCGGTGGCCGGCCAAGAACTGAAGCGCACCATGGAAATGCTGGCCGCGCGGCAAGCTCAGGCCCAGCCCGCCCCGCCGGAAGGCCAGGTAAAAGAGCCGCTCCTGCTCGACAAGCCACCCGAGCTGACGCCCATTTCCCGCGAACCCATTAACCTGCGCATGACCAACGACGCCCGCATTGTTTACGAGACGATTGGCAAGCTCGCCGGAGTTTCGGTGCTGTTTGACGCCGACTTTCAGCCCCGCCGCATCTCCGCCGAACTCACCAACGTGACATTGGAAGATGCTCTTGACGTCGTGGCCTTCCAAAGCAAAACCTTCTGGAAGCCGGTCGCCGGCAACATCATCTTTGTTGTCCCCGACCAGCAGCAGAAGCGGCGCGACTACGAAGAACTCATCGTCAAGACCTTTTATCTGTCCAATACCGTCCAGGCCCAGGACCTCACCGAAATCGTGAACGGCCTGCGCCAGTTGTTCGAATTTCGCCGCATCCAGCAGGTGAATTCCCAGAACGCCATCATCATCCGGGACACGCCGGACAAAATTGCTCTGGCCGAAAAGGTCATCCGCGACATCGACAAGGCCAAACCGGAAGTGGTGATTCAGGTGGCCGTGCTACAGGCCCGGCGTGATCGCGCGCGCGATCTTGGAATCCAGCCGGGCTCCAGTTCGGTTCTGAGCTTTACGCCGCGGAACCCCACGGGCGGCACGGGCACCAGCGGGTCCACCTCCACTTCCAATCAAGTCCGTCTGAGCGATCTGCAACACCTGTCCAGCGCCGATTGGAGCCTCTCGCTGCCCGGTGCGACGGCTACAGCGCTGATGACCGACAGCACCACCAAGATCATCCAGAACCCTGAGATTCGCGCGGTGGATGGCCAGTCCGCCAAGTTGCGTGTGGGCGATCGCGTGCCCATCGCCACGGGGAGCTTTCAGGCGGGCCTCGGCGGTACCGCTACCGGCCCCGCGGGCGGCACGGGTTTCATCAACCCTCTGGTGAATACCCAGTTCCAATATCAGGAAGTGGGCGTAAACATCGACATCACGCCGCGCGTCCACGCCAATCGCGAAATCAGCATGAAGGTGTCCATCGAAGTTTCGGCGGTCACCGGAAAATCCAACATCGGGGGAATTGAGCAGCCCATCATCAGCCAGCGCAAGATTGAGCACGATGTGCGTTTGCGTGAAGGGGAAGTCAACGTACTCGGCGGGCTGGTGGAAGAAGCGCAGACCAAATCCATCAGCGGATGGCCCGGCCTTTCCAAGATTCCCTTTTTGCGCTACTTCTTCTCCAGCGAGAGCGTGGACACAGTTGAGAATGAAGTTCTGATTGTTCTGACGCCGCGCATCATCCGCCTTCCGGACATCACCGCTGCCAATCTCCGCTCCATCAGCGCGGGGACAGAGGCCAATCCTCAGGTGCGTCGCGTCGAAGAAGCGCCGAAGCCCTCCACGCCTCTTCCTCAGCCGCCGCAAGCTGCGGTACCGTCTCCCCGTGTGCCGGCGGCTGCGCCCGGCCCGGAAACGCGCCCCGCCCGGCTGCGCTTCGAGCCGCCCGCCGTCAATCTCAAGCCCGGCGAAACTATGACGGTCAACGTGGTCGTGGAGGACGTCAAGGACCTCTTCTCCATTCCCATGCTGCTGCAGTACAACCCGGCGGTGATTTCCGTCGAAGAAGTGCGCCACGGCGGATTCCTCTCCGGCGGCACGCAGGAAATCGCCATCGTGCAGCAAATACTCAAGGAAAAGGGCCAGGCCATCATCTCCGCCACGCGCCAGCCGAATACGGCGGGCATCGGCGGCACAGGCACGCTGGTCGGCATCGTCATTCGTGGCCTCGCGCCGGGCAGTTCCAAGCTGCAAGTCGTTCAGGTCAACGCCAAGGACTCGGCGCAGAAACCCATCCCCCTGGTGGCCGGTGAAGCCGTCGTGCAGGTCCAATAAGCGGGAGCACGCAGCATGATCCACAGATACATCATGCGGCAGACCCCACAGCGCGGAATGACCCTGCTCGAGTTGATCATCGCCACGAGCATCCTGCTGATCCTCGCTTCCGCCGCGCTGCCTATCAGTCGCATGGCCATCAAACGCCAGAAGGAGTTCGAGCTCCGCGAATACCTTCGCGATTTGCGCTCCGCCATTGACCGCTACAAAGACGCCGCCGACAAGAACCTGATCCAGGTGGAGCTGGGCACCGAAGGCTATCCCAAGGACTTGGACGTTCTCGTCAACGGCATCGAGCTGGCTACCGCCAAGGAGCGCCGCGTTCGTTTCCTGCGCCGCATCCCGGTGGACCCCATGACCGGCCGCGCTGATTGGGGACTCCGCTCGGTGCAGGATGATCCGAAATCCGGCTCGTGGGGCGGGCAAAACGTCTTCGATGTGTACTCGCGTTCCAGCGGCATTGCGCTGGACGGCAGCCGCTAT
>JACOSF010000304.1 GCA_016179005.1 Acidobacteriota bacterium
GAAAGAAGGAATATGCGCGCGGCAGCGCCGGGAAGCGGAGAGCGGCGCGGGAAAGAGCGGCGAAGTACAGAACGCCGCAGGACGAGGTAGGCGGCGCGGCGCTGTCGCAGGAAGAGAGATCCTTCGTCCCGACACATCCCGCAGCCGCGGGACGCCGGGACTCAGGATGACAAACAGAGCGAACGGATTGCAGAAAGGAAAAGAGCGCAAACGGCGAATGCCGCTTGCGCTCTTTGTGTTGTTGGCTGCCCAGCAGGGGGCGACCCCGCCCTGCGGGGTCGCCCCTACAGTTCAGGTTGCTTTCTTTTCTTCCGGCTGTTCCTCTGCTTTGGCGCCCTTCTTGTCTTTCTTTTCCTTCTTTTTCAACTTGGAGCCGAGAAGTTCGAGGATGGCGAGCTCGGCGCCGTCACCGATGCGCCAGCCGGCCTTGATGATGCGGGTGTAGCCGCCGTTGCGGTCCGCGAAGCGCGGGGCAACATCCTGGAAAAGTTTCTGCGTGGCCCCCGGCGTCATGAGGAACGAGGCGGCCTGGCGGCGGGCGTGGAGGTTATCACGCTTGCCGAGGGTGATCATCTGCTCGACGATGGGGCGAGCGGCCTTGGCACGGGCGCGGGTGGTGTGGATGCGCTCCTTCTCAATCACGTTGGTGACGAGGTTGCGGAGCACGGCGCGGCGATGCGCGGGTTGCTTGCCGAGTTTGGAACCGGATCGGAGGTGTCGCATGGTGGTTTTCCCGTGCGCTTACAGCGCGGTGGTCTCCTCCGGCGGCGCGGTCTGGCTGGGAAGCGGCGGCCAGATGATGCGGCCGTGCTCATCGAACTTCATGCCCAGGGCGAGGCCCATGCGGCCGAGGATTTCCTTGATCTCGTTCAACGACTTGCGGCCGAAATTCTTGGTTTTGAGCATTTCGGGCTCGCTGCGCTGGACCAGCTCGCGGATGGACTGAATATTGGCGTTCTTCAAGCAGTTGTAGGAGCGCACGGAAAGCTCGAGCTCTTCGACGGAGCGGTCCAGGTGCTCGAGGCGCGGGTCGTTGGTGGGCTCGGAGATTTCGTCGGGCAGCTCGGGCTGCTCCTCGAAGTTGATGAAGATGCTCATGTGGTCCTTAATGAGCTTGGAAGCGAGACCGATGGCGTCCTGGGGCGTGATGGCGCCGTTGGTCCAGACTTCGAGGGAGAGCTTCTCGTAGTCGGTCATCTGGCCGAGACGCGCAGCCTCGACGGCGTAGTTGACCTTGCGGACGGGCGAATGGACGGAGTCCACCGGGATGTAGCCGATGGGCAGGTCCTCGTCGAAGTTGCGGTCCGCGCCGACGTAGCCGCGGCCGTTCTTGACGCGCATCTCGACCTGGAGCTTGCCGCCTTCGCTGACGGTGGCGAGATAAACGCTTTTGTCGAGGACGGCGCAATCGGCGTCTTCTTCAATCATCGCCGAGGTGACCACGCCGGGCTGCTCGATGTTGAGGTAGATGGTCTTGGCCTGATCGGAGTTGAGCTTGAGCGGCACCTGTTTGAGGTTGAGGATAATGTCGGTGGCATCCTCGACCACGCCGGGGATCGGCGAGAACTCGTGCAGCACACCTTCGATCTTGACGGCGGTGATGGCCGCGCCTTCGATGGAGCTGAGCAGGGTCCGCCGCAGGGCATTGCCCACGGTGGTGCCCCAGCCGCGCTCGAAAGGCTGAGCGGAAAAACGTCCGAACTTATCGGTGAGCGATTCGGGCTCAGCCGCCAAACGCTTGGGTTTCTGGAAACCTTTCCACATCGTTCGCATCCCTCCTCCCGGGCGAAGCCGGGGTCAAAAAAACGAATCAGAAAATCAGTGACCGCTTACTTCGAGTACAGCTCGACGATGAGCTGCTCGGAGATGGGCGGCGTGGTAACGTCCTGGCGCCGCGGCATGGCGACCACGCGCGCCTTGAAGGCGGCGCGGTCCACTTCCAGCCAGGGCACAGAGTTCTGGCTCTGCGCCAGATTGAGCGCCTCGAGAACCATCGCGTTCTGGTGCATCTTGTCCTTGAGGGCGATTTCCTCCCCCACGCTGACCAGGTACGACGGAATGTTGACCTTGCGGCCGGCGACGGTCACATGGCCGTGGAGCACCATCTGGCGCGCCTGCGAGCGCGAGCTGGCCAGACCCATGCGGTAGAGGGCGTTATCAAGACGCCGCTCGAGCATGACGAAGAGGTTTTCGCCGGTGGGGCCCTTGGCGCGATCGGCCTTCTCGACGTAGTTGCGGAACTGCCGCTCGAGCAAGCCGTAGGCGCGCTTGGCCTTCTGCTTTTCGCGCAACTGCAGGCCATAGCCGACGGTCTTGGCGCGGCGCTTCTGGCCGTGTTGGCCGGGGACGAAGTTGCGCTTCTCGATGGCGCATTTTTCGGTAAAACACCGCAGGCCCTTCAGGAAGAGTTTCATGCCTTCCCGGCGGCACAAACGGCAAACTGCATCACGATGACGAGCCAATTGCTTTTCTCCTTTTGCTAAACAGCAACTGCATTCGAGCCGAAGGGCGGGGGGATAAACCCCCCGCTACAAACGTTACACGCGGCGGCGCTTGGGCGGACGGCAGCCGTTGTGCGGGACGGGCGTGACATCCTTGATGGAGTTGATGTGCAACCCCGAGGACGCCAGCGCGCGCACGGCGGATTCGCGGCCGGAACCCGGCCCCTTGATGCGCACGACGACGGATTTCATGCCGTACTGGTCGCGGGCCACCGAGGCCGCGGCCGAAGAGGCCTGCTGCGCGGCGTAGGGTGTGCCCTTGCGCGAACCCTTGAAGCCCACCGAGCCGGACGAAGACCAGCAGACCGTGCGGCCGTCGGGGTCGGAGATGGTAATCAGCGTGTTGTTGAACGACGCCTGAATGTACACCACGCCGTGAGGCACGATGCGACGTTCGCGCTTCTTCTTAAATTCCTTTTTCTTTTTCGTCGGCTTTTTTTCTACCGGTGCCCCGGCGGCCGCGTCCTTTGGTTCTTTTGCCACGTGTACCCTCGCGATTCGAGATTTCCGAGCGGGGGGATAAACCCCCCGCTACAACTAATCCTGCTTGCCGCAGGGCGGGGGGATAAACCCCCCGCTACTAGCCCTTCTTGCCGAGAACCTTCTTCTTCATGGCCACAGCACCCTTGCGCGGGCCCTTGCGGGTGCGCGCGTTGGTGTGGGTGCGCTGGCCGCGAACGGGCAGGTTGCGGCGGTGGCGCATCCCGCGGTAGGCCTGGATTTCAATCAGGCGGCGGATATTCATCTGGATCTCCTTGCGGAGATCGCCTTCAATGCCGCCCTGGGACTCGATAACCTGGCGCAGGTGGTTGATCTCGTCTTCGGTGAGATCCTTCACCTTTTTCGTTTCGTCCACGCGAGCCAGGCCGCAGAGCTTCTTGGCGCGGGCCAAGCCGATGCCGTAGATGGATGTCAGGCCGACCCAGATGCGCTTCTGAGGCGGCAGGTCAACACCAGCAATACGTGCCATTGGTTCTCCTCGTTCTTTTCAAGCGGGCGACCTTCCGGTCGCCCATACAACTTCATTTCCGTACGGGCGACCTTCCGGGCGCCCCTACGAAATCGTGCCGGACAGGCTGGAAAGCCTGTCCTACGAATCAGCCCTGGCGCTGCTTGTGCTTGGGGTTGCTGCAAATCACCCGCACCACACCGCCACGGTGAATGACC
>JACOSF010000305.1 GCA_016179005.1 Acidobacteriota bacterium
CGACAAACCACGACGTGGAGTGGCCGGGCATGTCGAACTCCGGCACCACACGGATGCCGCGGTCGCGCGCGTAGGCGACTATGTCGCGCACCTGCTCCTGCGTGTAGTAGAGCCCGTCGGAGCCGAACTCGTGCAGCTTGGTCCCGAGGGGTCGGGAGCGGCGGCTTTCCACGCGGAAGCCCTGGTCCTCGCTGAGGTGCCAATGAAAAACATTGAGCTTCACGGCGGCCATGGCGTCGAGGTTGCGCTTGATCACTTCGACGGGTTGCCAGTGGCGGCAGACGTCAATCAGCAAGCCGCGCCAGGGGAAGCGCGGCTGGTCGGTGATATCCGCGAGCGGGAGGTAAGCGCCGGCAGCATCGCGCGCAACAAGCTGAAGAAATGTTTCCAGGCCGCGCAGCGCGCCAACCACGGTGGCGGCTCGCAAGGAGACATGCTGCACGGTGACGCCCAGCGCGTAGGACTCGTCCTCCGCGATGGATTGCACAGCTTCGCCGGGGCCGGCGACTTCAATGACTAGCGTCGCCGCCGCGGCGTCTTTGCCAATGGAATGCGAGAACTCGACGCCGGTGCGTGCCTGAAGCCTGCGCAGGGCGCGCTCGACGCCGCGCAGCAGCCGCGGGTCGCGGTGCCGCGTGACCGCGACCCGGAACGACTTGTCGATTGGCAGGCGTCCTGGATCGATGCGCACCGAGGCGGGCACGGGCATCAGCCTGTGCGGTGGCGCGGTGGTGCCGGCACCCTGCGCCCGCACGGATGCCGGAGAACTCATCCAGAGAATCATCGCAAAAATGTGTGCCGTCCGCATCGCCTGCCTATTCTCAAAGTGCCATCCACAACTCCCGCGGCAACGGAAAGGATACTGCAAAACGCATCCTGCCGTGCGCCTATCCATCCGTTCCACTTCCGCCCGGTCAGGTAGCCGCAGCGGATACAGAAAAAGAGAAGGCCCCGCTCCGATGATCCGGGACGGGGCCTTCGTGTTTCAGTCGTTTCGAATGAGCGGCCGGTCCAAGAACCCGCCGCGATGCGATCAGAACGTTAGCCGGGCGCCAATTTGCATGACGCGCACATCGCCCTGAATCGAGGTGAAGTTGGTCCAGTTGGCCGGTGGAGTCAGGTTCCGTACTTTCGGATCGAGGCGCAATCCGAAGCCGGTACGGCTGCCGTCCACCCCGCCCATTGCTTGGCGGTTGAAGACGTTGAAGACTTCCCAGCGGAGCTGGAGCTTGTGGTTTTCGTTCCACGGCATGTCGAACGTCTTGCTCAAGCCCAGGTCCACGTTGGAGTAACCCGGCAAGCGGAAGACATTGCGCTGGCCGGTCTCTCCCGGGTAGGCGTTGCGGAAGCTCTGGTAGGCCGTTGTGGGATCGCAGCCGAAGAGCTTCGGCGACGTTGTGGCATCGCCACGGGTGGGGCACGCGCTGAACGGCGTGACCTGGGTCACGAAGCTCTGCACGTTCCAGTTGGTGGCCCAGCGCGCATCGTCGTACGGGGCGCTGATGGGCAGGCCGGTATTCCAGCGGTAAATGCCGGAAAGCTGCCAGCCGCCGATGAAGGCGTCTAGTCCGCGATTGATGCTGCTCCCGAAGCGCTTGCCACGCCCGAACGGAAATTCGTACACGCCGTTGACGTTGATCTGGTGGCGGAGGTCGAAGTCCGAACTGGAGTAGCCGTCGCGCGGACGGATCGGGTTGAGCAGGAAGGCTCCGCCGAAGGCGGCGGAATCCTGCAAGCCGGACGCGTTATCCAGCGAATGGGAAAACGTGTAGTTGAAATCCCAGAGCAGGCCATGGATACGCTGGCGGACGGCGAAGGAAAGGCCGTGGTAGGTGGACTCGGCAAATGTGCCCCAGGCGGAAAGAGCGCCGTACTGCGGGTTGTAGAATCTGCTGACGCCGGACGCCTGGTCCATGTCGTCCTGAAGGGAAGTCCAGTCGTTTCCGTAGAAGTTACGCATCACCCAGAAGATCGTCTGGGTAGGCGTGAAGGTGAGCGGCATGCAAGTGCCGCCGCAGCCGTAGTAGGCATTCAGTTGCGCAGTTATGCCCGGGAACATGTTTTCAAAGTACGGGATGGGAGTGACCGCCGTGCTGGCGGGCGGACGGGTCTGCCGGATGGCCTCGAGCTGCGTCGCGGCGGTGTACCAATCCACTTTGGACAGCGGATCCCTGAGGTTGGTGATGGCCATGACGTCGCGGGTGGCCAGCAGTTTGCGGCCGAGGCGGCCCGTGTAGTTCGCCTGGACCACCAAACCGGCCGGGAGCTCGCGTTCAATCGTGAAGTTCCACACGTAGTTGATCGGCGCAGTCAGTTTGGTATCCAGACCGCCTTCAATGCGGCGGCGCATGTCTGAGGGCTGCTGGCGCGGGAAGGTGAGATTACCCGGAACCGTGATCCCCGGCAGCGGACGAATCTGCTGGTTGTAGCCGGTGAATTGAGGTGCTGGCGCGGTGGTGACGTTGTAGGTGTTGGCGGAAATGGTGGTGTTCGAGGAGAAGCCGAGCGTGTTGTTCAGGTCGAACAGCACCGCCAGGGCCTGGCCGTAATAGTCATTGGTGATGCCGAAGCCGCCCCGGAGGACGGATTTGCCGCCGCTGCCGAAGATCAACTGCAGCAGCTTGTTCTCAAAATGCGGCGACCAAGCCGCGGCCACCCGCGGCTGGAAATTGTTCTTGTCCCAATTGTACAGGGAACCCTTGCCGTTGCCGCCGGCGAGGCTGAGCGTGAGCGGCGGCGCGTAGTTGTTGCCCAGCAAACCGGCATCGATGCGGCGTTGCAAGTAGTCGGCGCCGGAGATGTCCGTCACGACGCCGAACCCCTTGGACTCGTACACCGGCTGGCTGAGGCCATACCGCAGGCCGAGTGTAATGGTCAGGTCGCGCCGGATTTTCCAGGAGTCCTGCGCATAGAAGTCATATTCCCTGGTGTTGAATCTGCGATCAGTGGCAGTGCCGGAGGGCAGCAACGTGCCCGTGGCGCCGAAAGTGAAGCGGGCCGTGTACTGGCTGTAGCGCCCGATTAACGCCGTCGCCGCATTTTGCGCCTCGGATACCGAGTCCAGAACGTTGATCGGCGTGAGGGCCGCCAATTGCGCACTGATTGCGTTGGAGACCACCGCACCCGCCTGCTGATAGAACGAGGGATTGGTGATGGCCGAATCGAACGCGCTTCCGAAGCTCACGCGGCTGTTGCCTGTGATGCGGACGTTGGTGCCGAAATTGACGGTGTGGTTGCCATGAATCCAGGACACATCGTTCACGAAGTTATGCACCGGCGTGGTGCGCGCCAGCGTGCGTGCGAAGTTTCTCGGTGAAAAGATGAAGCGGAACGAAATGGCATTGTCCGTACTATCGCCCTGCTGAGAGATCGCCGCGCGGGTCAGACCGTAGCGAAAACTGTTGACCCAGTTGCGGCCCAGCGTCCAGTTGTGGTTGACGGCGACGCCCCAGGGATGCTCCCAGCGGTTCGGCGCCGGCGTGTTGGGGAAAGCCGGCGCCAACCCCGTAAGGTCATAGATGAAGTTGGCGCGCACAAACATGCTCATCTTGGAGTTGATGTTCCAGTCGATCTTGGCCACATTGGAGTTCAAATCCACCGGGGTCGAGGCGTTGAAGCGGAAGCCGCCGGTGTTCAGGCCGTCGCCGGACAGCGGGTCGTTGACGGGATAGGCCGTGGTTGCCGCTTGCAACGCGCTGACCGCCGCCGGATTGATCAGGACGGCGGGGAACATCGTGTTGAGGTCCGCCGTGGTCAACGTGATGGTTTGCGTCGCACCACAGCCGGTCACAAGGACAGGGTTTGTGCAAAACCGTCCGCGGATTTTCATCTGGCCCTGTCCGACGTGCGTCAACGGAACCGTGCGGGTGACCGGTGTTCCGCTGGCGTCGCGGCGCCCTTCGTAGCTGTAAAAGAAGAACAGCTTGTCCTTCTTGATCGGACCGCCCACGGCTCCGCCGTAGGTGTTGCGGATCAGCTTGGCGCGAGGCACGCCGGCGCGGTTGCTGAAGAAATTATTGGAAGTGAAGATGGTGTTGCGGTGATATTCAAAGAGCGCGCCGTGGAAGGTGTTGGTGCCGCTCTTGGTAACCAAATTGATTTGCGCGGCGGAAGAACGGCCCTGGTTGGCGTTTGCGTTCACCGTGGTGACGCGGAATTCCTCGATGGCCTCGGCGTTCAGACGGAGCACCACGCCGGTGAGCGAATTGCTCTGCGCATCGTTGACGTCCACGCCGTCCAGCGTGATGTTGGACTGGTCGCTGCGCGCACCCGCCACATAGCCCTGCGCATTGGGTGAACCGGTCACGCCAGCTTGCAGGGTGAGCAACCCGGTAATGTTGCGCGCTTCCAGGGGCAACTGGTTGATCTGCTGGTTGACGAAGTTATGACCCAGGGTGGCGTCCTCCGTGTTCGCCTGGATTCCTGTCGTGGCCGACGCGACCTCCACGATGGTGGTCACTTCACCGACCTCCAGCTTGACGTCCACGTCGGCGATGGCGCCCACCAGCGCCTTCACCGGGCTGACCACGCTTTTCTTGAATCCCGGCGAATGAACCTCCAGCTTATATTCGCCGGGTGGAATCAGCTCAAAACCGTACGCACCTGTCGATGTGGTCGGCTGCGTGCGCGTGTAATTTGTCTTCAGATTTGTGATGATGACTGTCGCATTGGGGACCACGGCCCCCGTCGCGTCCATCACCGTGCCTCGAATCGTCGACGCCCCTGCTTGTGCCCAGGCAGATCCAGCGCACAACAGAATCGCCAGAGAGAAAAGCAATGCCACCCACAACCCTCGTGTCGGAAACCTCACAATTCACCTCCAGGAAATGTTCACCCCTACCCACCCCATTTTATTTCTGTGGTGCAATGGAATGCCCGGCATGCGGAACGAAGTAAGGTACAAACCGACCGCAAAAACACAACACTCTTCGTTTCAGTGCCTTGAATCCCCAAGCCACCACAAGAGTAGACTCTAACTACCGCAGCGCCGCGCCAGAGTCAAGGGATTTCGAGAGAACGATGTGGAGGCATCCACCGCGGGTGACGAATGCTCTCCGGCGCGGCTTTCTGGTAGGATGGCTGAGGCACTGTTCTCGACCCGTCCATGAAAGCTTCCTCCCAACAAAAAGAACCACCATCAGTCGGCTGCGCCGGCGACCGCCGCCCAATCTTCTTCTGGAGGGTGTCCACGCAGTTGTGTTCCTTGCTGGTCGTGTGCGTTCTCCTTGTGGGTCTGCCGGCCGCGGCGCAGGCGCAGGAGTTCTGGGTCAAGAAGAACTACAAGACGTGGACGGAGAAGGAATGCCGCAAGATGCTGGAGGATTCGCCCTGGGCGAAAACTCGCGTGATTGGCAAGGCCGTGCTGCAAGAACTGGCCACGCGCACCTTCGAGCGCGCTCGCGAGAACACGCCGCAAATTGAATATCGCATTCAGCTCCGCTCGGCCCGGCCGCTGCGCCAAGCGCTGGTTCGCCTGCAGATGCTTGCCGCCGGATACGAGAAGCTCGACGCTGAACAGCGAAAAGCTCTTGATGAGCAAGCGGAGAAGTTTCTGGCGGCGCAGTTTCCGGATTCCGTCGTCCTTTACGTTGAGTACTCCACCAATATGCCCGGCTTCGCACGGGATTTGGTCAACTACTGGCGCACGCGGACCACAGGCCTCCTGCAGGATGTGCGGCTGCACACGCCCCGCGGCGGCCAACTCTCTCTGCTCAGATTCGTTCACGCCGGGGGCGATGTCGGCGCTTTCCAGTTGACCTTCGCGCGCCAAGCCGGCGGACAGCCCATCTTGCTCCCGCGGGATGACGAGTTGCAATTGGAGTTCAATCACCCCACCATCGGCGCTGTCACCGGCGAACGGGTTCTCATTGTGTTCAAGGTCCGCGACCTGCTCATGGACGGCGTGCCGAACTACTAATCCATCCGGGAAGGAAACTCGTTTCTTCGCCTCCCCGGCTCTCTTTCAATAAACGTATTCGGCAATCACCTTCCCGGTGTGCTTGTCGAGCAGCTTGAGGGTCGCGCGCTGCGCCGGGAGGCGGAAGCGCAGCTCTGCTCCGGTGGTCTTATCCCGCAAGTTGATTTCCTCATCCGCGGCGCTTTCCGAGACAAACAAATAAAGGACGCTTTCCTGCATCACCACCGGGCGAACCAGCACGCCCGGCGAGGGCGGCGTTCCCGCAAAGGGCGGCTCGATACCGGCGCGGCGCAGGACCCAGGAATAGAGCGCAGCCGCGGCGTCGAGGCCCTCGGCCAATTCCACCGGAAAGCTGGCAACGAAGATTCTTCCCTTCCCCCAGCTGAGTTCATGGAAGGTCTCGCCGTCGGCAGCGGCCAGCGCCTCGATGAATTGCTGCTTCTCGAAGGTGAAGGATAGCGCCAACTTGTCCGTGCCCATGTCCAGCTCTGCCTGGCGAAAAGTGAGCGGCTGCGGCGCGGCGTCGAGGCCGAGCGCCGCCAGGCGCTGCGTGATGCGCCAGCGGGGGTCACGCTCCAGCGAACCGGTGATAAGCAAAGTGCCGCCGCTCTCCACATACTTGATCAGCGCGTGCCAGCTTTCTTCGTGGAGGGCGTGCGGCGAAGGCAGGATCACCAGCCGGGGATTCCCCAGGCGCGCGAGTTGATTCTCCGCCAGCACGGCGCCAGGCACGCGGCAGTAGGAATGCAGCGCGCGCACCGCTTTGGTCTGCGCCTCGAGCGCCAGCCAGTTCAGAGCAGAGTATTGGAACGCCTGCGAGGTGACGATGGTGACCGGCGGATCTTCCGGCCGCGAGAGGGAGCCGCTGGCGGCCGTGGCAAAGGCGGCGAATTTGCGCAGCACTTCCGCTTCGGGCTTTTCGGTGCCGTCGGCGCGGATGGCGCCGATGACCACCTCGTTGTCGTCGCGCATGAAGGAATTGATGTGCCAGAGCCAGTGAATCGCTCCGGCGCTGGTGCCCAGCGCAACAGCGAGTTTGCGCTCCAGCATGTGCGCGCTTTCCTGTGGGCTGAGCCGCACGCTCGCGTCCACCTGCAACTGTCGGCCGATGCCGGTCTCTTGAATCAGCAGGGCCTTTCCGGGCTGCTTGGCCGCGAGCGAATCCCACAGCAGGTCGTCGAGCATCCACCACGTATGGTTGGTGGTGAAGTCAAGCGCGTTGCCGAAGAATGCACCCGAAAGGCTCTCGCGCACGCCGCCTTCGTCCTGCCCCACGGTGATGAGTTGCTTGCTGCCCGTGGCGCGGATGGCGTCGCGCAATTGCGCCACCCAGCCGCGGAATTTCTCCTGCGCGAAAATCACAAAGTCGTGGACCTTGAGCGCGTTCGAGCCGCGCGCGGTGCGATAGCCGGCGCGCGCAGAAAATTCTTCTTCGGCGGGCAGTGGCACTTGTTCAGGCTCTGGCGGCAGCACCATCTGCCACGCCTCGGCCAGCGCGGCGCGATTGGGATACCGCGCGCGGAGCCACTCGTTCCATGCGGCGAGTTCGAAACGGTCCCGGTTTGGGCGCACCATCCAGAGCTGATTGGGATTGGCAAAGCTGGGCTCGTTGATCAAGTCCCAGGAAAGATAGGGGACATCTTTGAATCGCTCGACCACAACGAGGAGCAATTCCTTCTGCCGGCGCAGCGCTTCGGGATCGAGATACGCATTGGCGCCGCCGAGAACCTCGGGAATGAAAGCAAAAAACGTGAATTGCACCGGCAGGTTGTGCTTGCGCGCGGTCAGCAGAAAGGCTTCGAGCGCGCGCAGCATTTCTTCGTGGAAGACGCCATCCTTGATGACCTGGTCCCAGGCGCTCCACCAGCCGGTGCGGAGCATGTTGATGCCGGCGCCGCGAAGCTCGGCGAGATCGCGGTCCCAGACGTAAGCATTGGGACGCACGAAGAATTCGCGCTGCACGTCGCTGGCCATGTACGTGGTGCCGAGGATGGCCTGTGTGCGGCC
>JACOSF010000066.1 GCA_016179005.1 Acidobacteriota bacterium
CAGGATGACGGTGAAGAGGCGCGCCCCGCCCACCTTGATCTGCGAGATGCTGGCCTCGACGGGGAATTCCTCGCCGTCGGCGCGGCGCCCGAGGACGCAGCCGAGCACGGCCATGCTACGCGAGGTCACGCCGGTGGCCGCAAACCCCCGAACATGTTCGCGGTGGCGGCCGCGAAAGCGCTCCGGAATGAAGCGATCAATCGGCTGGCCGAGAACCTCGGAGGCCTTGCAGCGGAACATCTCCTCCGCCGCGTGGTTGAACAGCACGATGCCCTGGGCCTCGTCCACGGTGATCACCGCGTCCATGGCCGATTCCACCATGCCCGCGAGGCGCTGCTGATTGAAGAGCAGCGCTTCTTCCGCGCGCTTGCGTTCGGTGATGTCGTGCAGGAAGGCGCAGAAGATGTAGGAGGTTCCGAGTGGGATCGCGGAGATCGTCAGCTCCACTGGAATCTCATGCCCATCCCGGTGCAATGCAAACATTTCGATTCGCTTGTTCAAAATCGCGTGTTCGCCAAAGGCCAGAAAGTGTTCGAGACCCTGCAGGTGTGCTTCCCGATACCGCGCAGGAACAATGGTTTCGCCCAGGGGCCTTCCCAGCACTTCTTCGCGGGCCGAGCCGAAAGTAGCCGCGGCTTGGGGGTTCCACTCCATGATCAAGCCCTCGGAGTTCATGGTCACAAACGCGTCATGAGCAGTGTCCAGAATCAGGCGAGATCGCATTTCGCTCTCGCGCAGCACTTCTTCCGCTCGCTTGCGTTCGGTGTTGTCGCGGGCAACGGCATAGATCAACTGATGGCCAACGGAGGGAGTGCAGCTCCACAGGATCCACTTGTACGAGCCATCCTTGCAGCGGTAGCGGTTCTCGAAGGAGATGGTCTCGAGGCCGGTAGCAAGCTTGGCGGCCTCGGCGGAAGTTGCTTCCTGGTCGTCGGGATGCACGAACGAGAGATAGGGTGCGGACAGCAGCTCCCCAGGCGTGAAGCCGAGGGTTTTCTCCCACGCCGGATTCAGGCGCTTGAAATAGCCATCGAAGCCGGCGATACAGATCATGTCGCGGGAAAGATTGAAGAAGCGGTCCCGCTCTTCTTCGGTTTTTTTGGTTTCGGTGACATCCCGGAAGACCAGCACGACCCCGATGCGCTCGCCTTCGCTGGTGACGATGGGGGCGGCGCTGTCTTCAATGTCGAATTCGCGGCGGTCCTTCGAAATGAGGACGGTGTGGTCGGCCAGGCCGACGACCTTGCCTGCGCGAAAGACTTTCTTCACCGGGTTCTCGACGGGCTGGCGGGTCTCCTGGTTGATGATGTCGAAGACGAGATCCAGCGACTTCCCTTGCGCTTCTTCTTGCGTCCAGCCGGTGAGCTCCTGGGCCACGGCGTTCAGGAAAGTCACGCTGCCGTTTTGATCGGTGGCGATGACGGCGTCGCCGATGCTGCCGAGCGTGGTGGAAAGCCACTTCTCGCTGCGCCGCAGGGCCTCCTCGGCGCGCTTGCGCTCGGTGATGTCCTCGATGGCCAGCAGAATGGACTGCGTGTTGTTGCCCACGCGGAAGGTCTTCCGCGCCGTCAGCAACATGGTCCTGTGGCCAATCGCCGGGAAGTCGTGCTCCACTTCGAAATCGGAAACACGGGAGTTCTTCGGAAGAACTTCTTCCAGCAAAGAGCGCAAAGCGGAAATGTTCCATTGGCCGTTGCCGAGTTCATAGAGCAGGGCGCCTTCCGTTTCCTTCGGGGAGACCTGGAAGGCCTGGTAAAAGGAGCGGTTGGCGGAGAGCACGCGCAGGTCCGCATCCAGCACGAGGAGCGATTCCCGCACTGTATCCACGATGTTTTCCGCGTACTCGCGGGCCTTCTGCGCAAGCTGGTGCTCACGGTCCCGCGCGGCGGCATCGCGGCGCACCAGAAAATGCGTGGCCAGAAGCAGGCCCGCCAGAAGAACGAGCGTGGCGATGAAGACACCCAGCATGCGCAGGTTGGAGGCGCGCAGGTGTTCCGTGCGCTGTTTCAGTAACGTGGCTTCGGTGGCCTCCATATCGCCGATGACTTTGCGGATCTGATCCATCAACCGCTCGCCCTCGCCTCCGCTCACAGCCGCCTGGGCAGCCTCCGGGCCTTTCATCTGGCGCAGGGTGATGTTTTCTTGCGAGAACTCGATTCTCCGCGCGATCAGCGATTCGAGAAAATCGATGCGCGGTTGCTGTTCCGGAATGGTCGCCGTCAATTGCCGCAGGGCCTGGACCTGCTCCGGGATTTTTGCCTGGCCGTTGTGGAAGGGCTCCAGAAATTCGTCTTTGCCGGTGATGATGTAGCCGCGCGCGCCGATCGCGATGTCCTGCACTGTGGAGAACGTCAGCGCGAGCTGACGCTGGACGTCGTAGGTGTGCGCCACCCAGCGCGCGGCGGCGATGTTTTCCGTTCCCTGTTGGTAGGCGCCCCAGCCGATGAGCACCAGCACCACCAGCGCGACGGCGAACCCCCCGCGGACGAGCCGGGATTGTCCCGCCGCAGTCATGAGACGCCTCCGGGGCCCGCTTTTTGGGGCGGCTGCGACTGCTTACTCTTGCCGGAAGAAGATGGCTCTGCCTCCAACAACAGTCTTTCCAGTTCGGTGACCAGGGCCGCATCCCACCAGCCCAGCCTGATTTCCTTGCGCATGGTTTCGACGGCCTCCGCCGGCGAGAGAGCCTTCCGATAGGGCCGATCGGTGGAGAGCGCGTCGTAGATGTCCACGGTGGTGAGGACGCGCGCGGTCAGCGGGATTTGGTCGCCCTTGAGGCCGTCGGGATAGCCGGAGCCGTCCAGCTTTTCGTGATGGTGACGGATGATGGGCAAGACGTGGCGGAAGGATTTCAAAGGCGAGCAGATGCGCTCGCCGACGACGGGATGCTCCTTCATGATCTTCCATTCGTCCGCTGTCAGCGGGCCGGGTTTCTGCAAGATGTGCTCGGGTACGGCGACCTTTCCGACATCGTGGACAACGCCAGCGCGACGCAGCGCCACGCACAGCTCCTCGCTGAGCCCGATGCGCCGGGCCAGGGCCACCGAGTATCTGGAAAGCCGGTCGCAGTGACCCTCCGTGTAGGGATCCTTGGCCTCGATGCTGAGGGCGAGGCTGAAGAGCACGGTCTCCGCGTTCTCCAATTCGTCGGTGTAGCGTTTCAGCCGGAGGAGAGACCGCACGCGGGCCAGCAGCTCTTCCCGGTGCACCGGTTTGTTCAGGAAGTCATCGGCGCCGCACTCGATGCCCTGGATACGGTCGTCGCGGTTGGTCAGGCCGGTGACCATGACCACGGGGATCAGGCGTGTCTCCGGGGCGGACTTGATCGCGCGACAGGCGGAGAAACCGGTGCACTTGGGCATCATGACGTCGAGCAAGGCCAGGTTAATCGGCTGGCTCCGCACGACTTCCAGCGCCTGCTCGCCATCCTCGGCGCACACCACGCGGTAACCTTCCCGCTCGAGCATTTCCTGGAGCAGTTCACGGTTGGCGGCGACGTCGTCGGCGACAAGAATCTGATCCGCGCGGGCATTCGGTTCAGGCATTGAGTCACCCCGGTCGATAATCTCCTGCATTTAGATGAAACTGGGGCCCCTTCCGTTCCAAATCGTTACGCTGCCCGACAACAGTAAAGGGTATGTATAGTTTATAGGTAGATAGAATCGAGGCGGCGAGAAGATGCGCGGTCCGAAGTCTCCAGAACAAGGCATGGACATCGCTGTGCTCCCGTAAAGAAGATTGTCCCAGGCCTGGCCATCGAGCGAGCAGAACCACCCGCTGGCTGATTTCGGATTGTCGGAGCCCCGGAAGGATTCAGCTCAGGGGACGAAGGTACCCACCCTTGCTGATAGTTCGTCCTCCCAGGCTCCTTTGTGGGTCTACGCCAAGTATGTTAACTAAACCGAAAAAGGAGCGCAAGCGCCGGCCCACCCACCGGTACTGATCCGGGGGACACCACAAAGGCCTCCGCGGCGGGGGGTGGGCCAGAGGCCTCACGCCAGTCCCGCTTAGAACGCGGGACGGGACGTAAGCTACACATTGACGGGGAAAACGGCGGCGACCGGTCGCTATAGGTCGTTGCCCTCGGTAAGCATCTGGAGGTAGTCGAGTTCCTTGTGGACTTCGGGCTCGGCAATGCGGTCCATGAACTGGCGGACGCGGGGGTGCGTGGATTGCTGCAGCTCCTGCGGCGTGCCCAGGGCGACGATGTGGCCCTTGTCCACGAGCACCATGCGGTCGGCGATGATGAAGGCGCTGGCCATCTCGTGGGTGACCACCACGATGGTCATGCGGAAGGCGCGCTTCAGCTTGACGATGAGGTTGTCAATGCCCGCGGCAATCACCGGGTCGAGCCCGGCGGAAGGCTCGTCGAAGAAGAGGATTTCGGGGTCCATGGCAATGGCGCGGGCCACGGCCGCGCGCTTCTTCATGCCGCCGGAAAGCTGCGAGGGCTTGTAGTTCTCAAAGCCGGAGAGACCCACCTGGTCGAGCTTGAGGCGAACCATGATGCGGATGGTGTCGTCGTCGAGCTCGGTGTGCTCGCGGAGGGGGAGAGCGACGTTTTCGCCGACGGTCATCGAGCCGAACAGCGCGCCACCCTGGAACGACATGCCCAGCCGCTTGCGGATCTCTTCCTTGTCCGCGGCGGTGGCCGAGGCCATGTTTTGGCCGCGAATCCAGATTTCGCCGGAGCTGGCCTTCTCCAGACCCACGAGCGTGCGCAGGAGCGTGGATTTGCCGGAGCCGGAGCCGCCGAGAATGACCATGGTCTCGTCGCGGCGGATGTCGAAGCTGATGCCGTGGAGAATTTCGCGCGTGCCGTAGCTCACCCGCAAATCGCGGATGGAGATCATGGCGTCGTTGGCAATTGAAGTCGTGGCAGCGGCACCCATTTCATGCTCCTGTGAAGTAGAACAGCGCGGTGAAGATGACGTCCACGATGATGACCAGGAAGATGGACATGACCACGGCGGAGGTGGTGGAGCGGCCGACCTCTTCGGCGCCGGCGCCGGTGGAGAAGCCTTCGTAGCAGCCCACGGCAGTGATGGTGATGCCGAACATGACGGACTTGACGAGGCCGGTGACGATGTCGCGCTTGAGGAGGGCGTCGAGCGTGGCGTGGAAGTAGCCGGCGACAGTGAAGTCGGCGTTGGTGATGCCGAAGACCGCGCCGCCGCAGATGCCCATGAAGTCGGCCCAGATGGTGAGGCAGGGCATCATGATGAGCATGGCCAAGAATTTCGGAGTGACCAGAAA
>JACOSF010000284.1 GCA_016179005.1 Acidobacteriota bacterium
CGGCCTTCCCCACCGCGCCGTTCCAGATTACGGCGCAGTCCGGACAGTCCGTGAACATGTTCGAGCCCAACCTGGGCACCCCAGTTGTCCACAATTGGTCCGTGGGCATTCAGCGGGAAATCAGCCCCAGCACGGTGGTGGAGGTCCGCTACGTGGGCAACCACGGCTCGGGGCTTTGGAAGCAGGACAACTTCAACGAAATCAACATCTTCGAAAATGGGTTCTTGGCCGAATTCAGCAACGCGAAGAATAACCTCAATATCTGCCGGGCCACTCCAGCCTGTGTCACCGCCGGCGTGCGTTTCTCCAACCAGGGTTTTGCCGGGCAGGTTGCCGTGCCGATCATGACGCAGATGTTCACAGGTTCCACAGCCGGCTTACAAACGAACTCGAACTTCTCGAGCAGCACGTTCATCACGCCGCTCGACAACGGAGCTCCTGGCACCTTTGCCAACACCGTGGCATTCAACACCACCTTCCTTTGCAACCTGGTGGGCTCCACGGCTCTCGCGGGTAGCCTGGCGTCGCCCTGCGCCGCCACTGCGCCGGCGACCACCACATTCCCGGTGAACTTCTGGGTGGCCAACCCGCATTCCAGTGGCGGCGCGTTCCGCTTCACCAACAACACGCACACCAACTACAACGGCATGACGGTGGAGGTCCGCAAGCGTTACTCCAAGGGGCTTCAGCTCTCGGGCAACTACACCTTCTCGAAGTCGCTGACCAACTACTACGGCAACAACTCGGTTAGCTTCGCGAGCTTCACCAGCCTGCGGAACCCCGGCTACGACAAAGGGCCGTCTCCGTGGGACATTCGACATGCCTTCAAGCTCAACCTGATTTACTCGTTCCCGTTCGGCCCGGGCCGCAAGTGGAACTCCAGCCATGCCTGGCTGAATCGGGTGATCGAAGGTTGGGAAATCAGCGCGATCAACCGCTGGCAGTCGGGCTCCGTCTTCCAGCTCACCAGCGGTGGCAACAACCTCACCGTCAACCAAAACGATCCCGGCGTCATCCTGAAGGGGATCACCATCAAGCAGATCCAGAGTTCGCTCAGCATCCGCAAGCTGGCCACAGGTCAGGTCTACTGGTTCCCGGCAGCGCTGATCGGGTCAGGTGGATCCAACACGTCGTTCATCGCGCCGTGCAACACGCCGGGCCAGCTTTGCCAGAAGGTGTTCCTGTACGGGCCGAGCTTCTTCCGGGCGGACATCAACGTGGTGAAGAAGATCAAGATCTACGAGCGGTACGAACTCGAGTACCGCGCGGTGTTCTTGAATGCATTCAACAATATCGACTTCTTGTTCCCAGGGACCGGCGGTGGCAGCACATCGATCACTTCTGGGTCGTCATTTGGCCAGGTGACCGCCGCCTTCCGCGACCCGAACGCTACGAACGACTTCGGCGGGCGCATCATAGAGATGGCTCTCCGCGTCCGCTTCTAAGTCATCCGGCCCAGGTTCATCCCGGCAAGGGGTGAGCCAGAGCCGCGAACAGCCCGGGGGAGGCGCTTCGCGCCTCCCCCATTTTTTTGTTCCATTGGATTTTCAGTAGACGTGCCGGCGAGGCGACAGATTTGTGGTCCTGAAGAGTACCGCACCTCTAACTTAACATCCCTGCTTCACAGATTCTTCAACTGCGACAATCGGAAGGGCTCCCCGATGTTTTCGCGCAATTCCTGCCACACGCGGTCCGGCAAAGTGCGGAATACTTCCACGGCCTTGGGATCGAATTGTGACCCGGCAAATTTGGCGATCTCCTCATGCGCTTCCGCGAGCGACAGCGCCCGGCGGTACGGCCGGTCGGAGATCATCGCGTCCAGCGTATCGGCAATCGCGAAAATCCGCGCGCCCAGAGGGATCTGATCGCCCTTCAGGCCGCGCGGGTAGCCGGAGCCGTCGAAGCGCTCCTGGTGGGCCAGCACAATTTCCGCCGCTTCCTTGAGGAAGGGAATCCTCTTGAGCACCGCATAGCCGATTTCGCTATGCCGTTTGATGACCGTCCATTCTTCCGGGGTCAGCGGCCCGGGCTTGCGCAGAATATTGTCCGCCACGGCCATTTTGCCGATGTCGTGGAGGAACGCGCCGCGCGCGATGTGGTGCAGGGCCGGTCCGCTGACACCCATGGCCCGCGCGATGCAGATAGTGTACGCGGTCACGCGCTGGCAGTGGCCTTCCGTTTCCGCGTCCTTCAAGTCCAGCGCGCCACCCAGCGCCTCCAGCGTGTAGTCGTAGGATTGCTCCAGTTCCTCGAGGGCCTTGCTGAGCTGCGCGGTGCGCTCGATTACCCGCTGCTCAAGCTCCTGCTGATAGCGTTGGTTTTCCCGTCGCAGGCGGCGGTGCTCCAGCGCGCGATGCACGGCGTGATAGAGCTGATCGCGCTCGAAGGGCTTCAGGATGTAGTCGTACGCCCCGCGGCGGATGGCTTCCAGCGCGATGGAGATGTCGTGCATCGCCGTCACCATCACCACGGGCACGGATTCGTCCTTACCCCGAATCCGCCCCAGCAGCTCCATCCCGTCCATCTCCGGCATGACCACGTCGCTCAACACCAGGTCCGGGGGATGGGCGTGCAGTTGCGCCAGCGCATCCTGCCCGTTGGTGGCTGTGACGCACTCATAGCCTTTGGCTTCGAGCAACGTGGCAACCACCTCGCGGATGGCGTCTTCGTCGTCCACCACCAGAATGCGCTCAGCGCTCATCGGTCTCCTTAACCGTGTGATTATACTGCCTTGTTTCCACTCTTTCTTTCGCCGTACTTTGCGGCGTGTCGCCGGTTGTGCACGTCTCCCCATCGCATGGCCCAGAACTTCCCGTGCCTCGTGGCCTTCCTTTACACGCGTTCGTCGCTGTACTAAAGTTGCGCTCCGATGAATTCTGACCGGCGCTTTGAAGGACAGGTAGTTGTTGTCACCGGCGCGAGCCGCGGCATTGGCCGTGCCATCGCCCTGGCCTTCGCGGGAGAAGGCGCCGCGGTTGCCGCGGTCAGCACCACGGCCAAAGGCTCCCATGCCGCCGCTGAGGAAATTACCGCGCGGGGTGGCCGCGCACTGGCCGTGGTGGCCGACGTTTGCCGGGAAGCGGACGTCACGCAAATGGTCGCGCAGGCCGAAGAGTCACTGGGCCCCATCCGCGTGCTGGTTAACAACGCCGGCATCGGTGGCCCCACCGGTACGCTCGCGGGGATTTCCCTGGCCGACTGGGAGCGCGTTCTGGCCGTCAATCTCACCGGCGCATTTCTTTGCTGCCGCGAAGTCTTGAAGGGCATGATGGACCGGGCGCGCAGCGCGACATCGCCCGCCGCGGCGGGCTGCATCATCAACATCGGCTCCA
>JACOSF010000067.1 GCA_016179005.1 Acidobacteriota bacterium
AAAGTGATGGTGCTGGTGAACGACCAGCCCGGCCCGGGCGAAGAGGATCTCCTCTTGAAATTCGGTTCGCTCACGGGACCGGATAACGCCGGCATCCTGCTGGTGCAGGCCAAACGAGAATTGGTGGACAAGTGGCTCGCGCCTTCCGGCAAGACCCTGGTGCAACTCCAGAAAGAAATTGACGAGAAGCTGGCTTCGCAGTCGTACTACGTGCCGGACGCCAGGCTCGACCTGCGCGTGGATGTGCGGCGGATCACCGCGGAAACACAAAACGTGGTGGGCGTGCTGCGCGGGCGCGACCCGAAACTCGCCGAAGAAGCGGTCGTGATCGGCGCGCACTACGACCACCTCGGGCTAGGCGAGAGAAATTCGCTGGCGCCCTCGCAAGCCGGAAAGGTGCATGCCGGCGCGGACGACAACGCCTCGGGCACTTCCGTAGTTCTCGAATTGGCGCGCGCGCTGGGCGAGCGCAAGCGCGACCTGCGGCGCAGCATCGTCTTCTTGGCGTTTTCCGGCGAGGAGCTGGGGCTACTGGGCTCCGCCTATTACACGAAAAACCCGGAATGGCCGCTGGAAAAAACCGCGGCGATGATCAATCTCGACATGGTGGGGCGGCCAAAAGACGGCAAGCTGATTATCGGCGGCGTAGGCAGCTCGCCCGGATTCAAGGAGATCGTGGAGAAAGCCAACCGCACGGGGCTGAAAGTTTCCACCACCGCAGGGGCCTTCGGTGGCAGCAGCGATCACATTTCGTTTTATGTGAAGAACATTCCCGTGTTGTTTTTCTTTTCCGGATTGCACGCCGATTATCACAAGCCCTCGGACACCCCGGATAAGATTCTGAGTGCCGACGCGGCGCGCGTGGGCGACCTGGCCATGCAGGCGGCGCTCACGTTGTCGTCGGAGGATGCCCGGCCGCAATTTGTGCGCGTGCAGGAAGCGCAGCCGGCCGCCGGCGGCGGCGGGGCGGGCTACGGCGCGTACTTCGGGTCCATTCCGGACATGGGCGAGGAAGTAGTGGGCGTGAAATTTGCCGATGTGCGCGACGGCAGCCCGGCGGCCAAGGCCGGCCTCAAGGCGGGCGATTTGCTGGTTGAATTCGCCGGCAAGGAAATCAAAAACCTCTATGACTTCACCTACGCCCTGCGCGCACACAAGCCGGGAGAAGAAGTCAGTGTGACGGTAGTGCGCGGGAAAGAAAGGCTGACGGTGACGGTGAAGCTGGAGCAGCGGAAGTAGGCATTCCGATGTCGATGGCCGGTTGTTGCTTCAAAAATGCGGCGCGGGTGGTGAAATCAAAATGATTGTGCGCGACTTCATTTTTTGGCTATCCACAAAGAAAAACGTAACCGACGCCATTGCGCGGCGCGGAATCAAGCACGGATTTGCGCTGCGTTTCATTGCCGGCGAGCAGCTTGACGCCGCCATCCGGGCGTGCCAGGAGCTGAACCGGGAAGGCCGCCGGATCAGCCTGAACCACCTGGGCGAAAACGTCACCACCGTTGAAGAAGCCACCAAAGTGAAAGACGGCTACATCGAGATGGTGCGCGAACTCGACCGCTGCGCCATGGACGGCAACATCTCCGTCAAGCTCACGCAACTGGGACTCGACGTGAAGCCCGGCGGGCGCGAGCTGTGCCAGCAACTGACGGAAGAAATCCTGACCGCGGCGGCGGGACTGCGCCGCGACATCGAAATCGACATGGAAGGCTCGCCGTACACTGACGCGACGCTGGACATTTTTGAAGCCGTGCGGCGCCGGCGCGAGAACGTCGCGCTGGCGATCCAGGCGTACCTCTACCGCACGGAGAAAGACGTGGAGCGGCTGGCCCCCCTGCACCCCAAGATCCGGCTGGTGAAAGGCGCCTACCGCGAGCCCAAGAGCATCGCCTTTCAGAAAAAGCAGGACGTGGACGCAAACTATTGCCGGCTGCTGGACAAGCTGCTCGACGGGCGCTTCGTCGCCGCCATCGCCACGCACGACGCCGCCATGCTGGACCACGCGCGCAAGCGCATCGCCGAGCGCAGCGTGGCACAGGACAAATATGAGTTCCAGATGATTTACGGCATTCGTCGCGATTTACAGCAGGAGGTCCGCGGGCAGGGCCACCCGCTGCGGATCTACGTGCCCTACGGCACGGAGTGGTGCCCGTACTTCATGCGCCGGCTCTCGGAACGCCCGGCGAACTGCTGGTTTGTGCTGAAGAACCTGATGGTCGAGACGTTTGGCAGCAATGGGAGAAAGCGGTAGCGGTCAGGCGGCACGCAGGCGGTCCAGGATGCGCATCAAAGTGTCTTCGTTGGCGCCGCGCAACTTGACCCACTCCACGCCGAAGCCGTCGGGCTCCACGTCGCGGACGATGCCGTCCGCCTCCACCACTTCGGCGCCGACACGCACGCGCAAGGGTAGCACCGTCCCCATGGGGTAGGATTTGTCGGTCAGCACGTAGAGGCCACCCAGGCCAATCACCGTAATCCGGCCTCCAAAAGCAAACCCCACTCCTTCGCAATTCAAATACTGCGATTCGGTGAGGTACAAGCGATCATACAGCCGGTTGTCAGTCTTCATGCAGCACCTCGTTGTGCGGCGCGAAAGGCAGCCAGCGTCCAAACATCCTGCTGTTCATCGTGGCGCAGGACATAATCGTTGCCATCCTCTGCCCGCACGCGAAAGTATATCGCTCCCGGAGAATACCACCGGTCCTCGATCTGTTCCACCCGGTAGGGTCGCCCGCGCAGAATGAAGCGCAGCGGCCGTTCATCGGCCCGGTATCCCGCGTAACATTCCACTTGCAGGCCGCTCATCGCCCTCACAAAATCTGACCTCAATTACTCCTCCCACGATTAGCCGAAAAACGCTAAAAGTAAATAGTACTTTGTGAAAATCCGGGCGGCAGACACGTGTGGCCATGCGATTTGGTTAACGGCGTAAAGCCGGACATTGCAGAACGCCTCAGGAACGGCGGGACAGCGCTTCCGCATTGTAGGCGGCGCCCAGCAAGACAATCAGCGCGCACAGGTTCATCCACACCAGCAGGCCGATGGCCGCGGCCAATCCGCCATACACCAGGCCGTACGGCACGTGACTCATGTAGATGCCGAACGCCGAGTTGGCAACCCACCACAGCAGCGTGCTCACCACCGCACCGGGCAGGACATCGTTCCAATTGCTTCCATCGCTGCGGCCCACGTGATAGAGCAGCGAAAGAACGAGTACGGCGAAGACCAATCCCAGGCCCACGTACACCACCAGCCAGATGGCGTTGAATAGGGCCGGCAAACCAAAGTGCAGAATCATCCAGGTGCGGAGCTGGCGGCTGAATACGGTAAGGATGATGGCTGCCAGCAGCGGCCCGATGGTCACAACGAGCAGCAGAAACGCACGAAGCTGGTCGCGCCAGTAACCCGTCGGTGCGGGGTCGCGGAAAAGATTGCGGAAAGCCTGCATGAACGCGGACATCACCTGCGAGCCGCCCAAGAGCGTGCCGCTCAGGCCCAGCAAGATCCAGGCTCTCGGTGAAATGCCCTCGCCCTGCGCGGTCAGGAAGTCGGTCACCGTGCGGCGGCTCTGCTGCGGCATGAAGTAGCGCAGGTCGGAAAAAAACTGCTCCGCAGCGCCGCCCAGGTGCACAGAAACTGCCAGCAGACCGAACGCAAACAGCATCATCGGAAAAAACGCCAGAAACATGCAGAAGGCGATGGCCTGCGAATCGGAGATCGCCGCGGGGAAAACGCGTCGCAGGGCCCCCGCGAAGATGTTCAGGACGGAGCGCATGGCTCACCGGGATTATATAGGCGCGAGGTCACAGGCGGTAGATGCAAGAAACAGTTGCTCGTAGCAGCAGGGCGGGCGAAAGCCCCCGCCCGATTACTTGGCTTGCGGAGTCGCCGCCGACCACTGCAGCGAGTTGAAGAGCATCTTGAACGTGGCGTGCGGCTGGGCGCGGAACTGCGTGCGGAAACCGAGCAGCACCACGCGACCTTTGCCCACGCTGACTTCGGCTGCGGCGACTTTGTCGTACAGATATTCCGGGCCGCCGATCCATCCGCTCTGCAGCGGATTCGTGGACGGATACTTGGCCACCGCGCGCGCGTTGTTTTCCGTGAACGGCGCGCTGATTTCAAACGCCGGGCTGTTCAGGAAGTAGGCGGAAGTTTTTGTGGGGATGCCGTAGGCCACCGGGTTGCGGTTGTCCACCAGGATTTCCAGCACAGCGCCGGGACAATAGAACTTGTCGGCGGAAACGCCGCGCAGCGTGTTGCGCACGGGCAGCCCCAGCGTATCAATCGCGAAATCGGCGGCGTCATCGAGCACGACGAGCGTGCCGCCGGCGCGGACGAATTCCTCGACCGCCTTGGCCCCCTCGTCGCCCAGGCCGCCGCGGTATTCCGGGCGCACCCACTCGCCGCGGTTGCCGTTCAGGATGGCGTTCTTAGACTGGCTGGCAAAAACAATGACATCGTATTTCTCAGCGAGTTTTCCGGCGCGAATGTCTTCGTTGTGCAGCGACGTGTAAGGAAATTCGTATTTCTCGAGCAGCCAGCGCGTCCAGCCTTCATCCATGCTGGCGGTCCAGGGCTGGTAAAGGCCGATGCGCGGGGCGCGCAGGCGCAGGAGGTTCCCTCGCAGCGCCGCTTCATCCGCCGGCATGAGTTGTCCTCCGGTCAGACCCAGCTCGACCACGAGCGGGCGGAGCTTCTCGAAGCCGGCGTTGCGCACAATCAGGCTGCCCGGCGGGTAACGCCATCCGCGCGTGCTGGCCTGCACGTTGTCCGTGGCCCAGGAAATATCGGCGCCTGCTTTCAGCAGCCGATTGGCCAGCAGGGCCGTGTTGTTGTCGCCGGGCGCGATCACAAAGCTGGGAGCGCCGCCGCGTTTGGCCGCGACCAAATCTCCTTGTGGCCGCGGGATGGCCGACAACTTCTCGAGCGGCGTGTCAAAAGGCTTGTCCACCTTGAGCGCGGCCACGCCCATCTGCAGCGGCAGCGTCCAGCCGGTGACGTCGTAGGGCCGCTCGGGCGCCTGACCGGGAGCCGCCGGCTTCATCGGATATTTCTGCGGCTCGAGAATATCCTTCGCGTAGGCGCGGAAGGGCTGCGCCATCGGAATCACGTAACTTCCCGGCTCAAACTTCTTGCCGTCGGCTTCGAATGCCTCCTTCGTGCGGTAAATCTCGATGCCGGTCAGGTCCAGCACTTCGAGAAGTTTCCAGGTGGCGCCGGCATCGTGCTGGGAGAGCGGCACGATGTACGCGAACGGATCACCCTTCTGCCCGGTCTCGATAGCTTTGCGGTTCAAGTTGTAAAAATTG
>JACOSF010000289.1 GCA_016179005.1 Acidobacteriota bacterium
ACCGACTTCATGGGCCGCCCGTTCGAGCCCATGCCGCGGCTGCTTTCCGTGGCCGAAGAGATCCACAAGCTGCTGGCGATTTGTGTGCGCTGCGGCAACCCTGCGGTGCACACGCAACGCCTGATTGCCTCAGAAGATCTGATCGTGGTCGGAGCCGGCGGCATGTACGAGGCCCGCTGCCGCCGATGCTTTGATCCGCAGCTGGCCCATGAAAAACTCGAAGAGGAAAAACACGCGCCGGGGAAGCTGAGAGCCGTGTAGAAAATTGAGTGATTGAGTGATTTGTGATTGAGTGATTATTCGATTTTTTCATTTTTCCATGGATTCAATGAAAAAATGAATCAATGAAAAAACCCTTCAGCTCTTCAGCCTGTTGTTGATCTCTTCCGACAAGGCGCGGTGTTTCGCGCAGCCGATGATTTCCCGCCCTTTAGCGGCGTTTTCTTTTTCCGTCACACGCAACGCATCGCGAATCCATGCAATGCGCTCGTGGCTGGCGCGCCACTCCTTAACGTTGTGCGTGTGGCTGCCCAGCGCGGCAACGGCTTCGACGGCCGGGGCCACCTCCGTCCAGTCGTGGCAAAGCATCACGATGTCCGTGCCGGCGCGGATCGCCTCCATGGCCGCCTCGCGGATGCCGAAGCGTTTGCGGATGGCGCCCATACCCAGGTCGTCCGCCAGCACCGCGCCGCCGAAGCCCATGCGCTCCCGCAGGGTATGCTCGATGAGCTTGCGCGAGAGCGACGCCGGGCGCTTGGGCTCGATTTCCGGCAGCAGAATGTGCGCGGTCATGATCAGTTGCACGCCTTCTTGAATGGCCGCGGCGAAGGGCACCAGTTCCATGGTGTCCAGGCGCTGCGCCGTGCCGCGGAAAACGGGGAGGTTCTCGTGCGGGTCGAGCAGCGCGTCGCCGTGGCCTGGATAATGCTTTGCGCAGGCCATCACGCCGGCGTCGCGCAGGCCGCGGATGAACGCCGCGCCCAGCGTGCCCACGGCCTGCGGGTTTGCGCCGAAGCTGCGGTCTTTGGTCACCGGACTTTCGGCATGCGCGTGCAGGTCGAGCATCGGCGAAAAATTCAGGTTGGCGCCCGCGGCGCGGAGTTCCAGCCCGATAGCATGAGCCATGCGCTGGAGCAGCGCCGGGTCATTCAGAGCGCCCAACTCCGCCGCTGTGGGCCACGCGGTGAACGGTTCGGGCAAAGCAAAGGCCCCGCCGGGCTCCGCGTCCATGCCGATGAGCACCGGCCGCGCTGCGGCGGCGCGGATCTCCCGCGTCAGCGCGCACAATCCTTCGATGCTCTCCCAATTGCGGCGGTAAATCGCCACTCCGGCCAGACCTTGCGCCAGCAGAGCGCGGAGTTCTTCGGGCAGGGAAGTGCCTTCAAATCCGAGCAGGAATCGCTCGGGAGGGTTAATGCGCGAGCGGGAATCGAGTTGCGCCGTTCGGCTCATCTGCTATGATTCGCGCCGGCATTGTAGCTCACGTTCCGTGCATCCCGGCGGCGCTTCGAATCAGGAGCCGGCGAGAGGCCGGCGCTACGCGAAAGGCGACGAACTCACTTGCGCATTGAATCCCGCGCACCTACGCGCATTGACCTGGCCGGCGGCACGCTGGACATCTGGCCACTCTATCTCTATCACGAAGGCGCGGTGACGGTGAACGTGGCCGTGACGCGCTACGCCTCCTGCGTGCTGGAGACGGCGCCCGGCCGCCGCATCACGCTGATTTCGCGCGACACGCGCCGCCGGGAATCGTTTGCTTCGCTCGACGCGCTGACCCGCGCGCGCCGCTACAATCTGCCGCTGCTCGCGCACCTTGTCCGCTTCTTTGCGCCGCGCGGCGGGTTCACGCTGACCACCGATTCGGAAGCGCCCGCCGGCGCGGGCATTGGCGGCTCGAGCGCGATGTGCGTGGCCATCTGCGCCGCGCTCGACCGACTGACCGGCGCGCGCAAGAAGCTGGAGGACTGGATCCACATCAGCCGGGACGCGGAAGCCATCGTGATCCAAGTTCCCACCGGCACGCAGGACCACTATCCTCCCGCGTTCGGCGGGGCCAGCGCCATCCATCTCGAAGCCGGCGGCGAGCGGCGCGAAGCCCTACGCGTCAATCTTAATGAGCTGGAGCGCCGCCTGGTGCTCTGCTACACCGGCAAGCCGCGGCAGTCCGGCATCAACAACTGGGAAGTGATGAAGGCGCATCTGGACGGCAACCGCCGCGTGTGGCGCAACCTCGAGGAAATCACCCGCGTGGCCATCGCCATGAAGGCGGCCGTCGAGCGCGGCCGCTGGAACGACGCGGGCTGCCTGCTGCGCGAGGAGTGGTCCTTCCGCCGCCGCAACATTCCCACGATTTCCACGCCGGTGATCGACCGCATCATCGCCGGGGCGCGGCGCAACGGAGCCCTCGGCGGCAAAGTCTGCGGCGCGGGAGGCGGGGGATGCGTGGCGCTGCTCATTGAGCCGGGGGCGCGCGCCCGCGTCGAATCCGCCATCGCCACCGCGGGCGGGCAGGTCCTCCCCATTTGCATCGACCGCACAGGCGTCCGCGTCAAAGTTTCCAAATAGAGGTGCTCGAAATGTGTCCCGGCCAATTCGCGAGAACTCCCTGCCAGACCAGATGAATCTGCCGGCTCAACCTGCTCCGCATGTGCGTCCCTTCTTCCGGGCGCTGCTCTACATCCTTATCGCGACGGGTACGGTGCTGCTCGTTGGATCCCTGGTCGGCCAACTCGTCCTGGCCGGGCTCATTGCGCAGCGTTATCAGCGAGTCGTCTTCTATCTGATCGTAAATTCTGCCTTGTTGGTGACCAGCGGGCTGATGCTGGCGGCGGTGGATCGGCGGAGCTTTCACGCGCTGGGTTTGTGGTTTTATCCCCGCTGGGCGCGAGAAGCCCTCATCGGCGTGGGAATCGGCGGCGGGCTAATCGCGGCAGTGGCCGGGGTCATGCTGGCGGGCCATTGGCTCGGCTATCAGGGGTTCAACCCGGATGCCACGCCGGCAGGATTTCTGCGCGTCGCGGGATTTCTTTTTCTGGCCGCGGCCTTCGAGGAAATTCTGTTCCGTGGCTATGCGTTCCAGCGCT
>JACOSF010000290.1 GCA_016179005.1 Acidobacteriota bacterium
GCGGAACGCCGGCACCACCCCTTCGGCGACGGCCTGTTTCGCCGCTGCGGTCAGCCGCTCGCGGTCCGCCGTGCTGATGGCCTCCGGAAATTCCTTGAACGGCTTGAAGAAAAGGCTCTGTGCGGGGTCATCCACGATCTGCTTTTCAATCTGCGCCGGCACGCGCGCCATGATGATCTTCGAATGGATCAACCCTTCGGCCATGCCCTGGCGCAGCAGCGCGATGGTCTGGTCCATGTACGCGGGGAACGTGCGCAGGCGCGCCAGCCAGTCCTCGTAATCCTTCACATTGGCAAACCGGAGTTGGTCGCCCAGCTCGTTGGCCGTCTGGATGCCGGCCATGTGGTTCAGCGCCAGCAAATGCCCGTGGAATTGGAAACCTTCGACAGCTTCCTCGTACTGCTTGCGAAAGAGCGTGTAGTTCAGCTTGTCGGCAGCGGTAAGCGCTTGGTGCGGAATGCCAGCAAGCTTTTTCAGCACGTCCTGGTCGTGCTCGTGGCGGCGTTCAATGGCTGCCAGGCTGATGTCCGGCCAGCGGTCGTTGTACCGCCGGTCGCCCAGCGCCGAAGCGAATGCCGGGTTTTCCCGCAGCGTGGTCTCCCATTCTTCCTTGAAGAGCGCGCGCAACCGCCCTGTCGCATCATTCACATCAGCCTTCTTCTGCGCGTTGCCCGCGCTCGCGAGTGTCAGACAACCGCACAGCACAAGAATAGTTTTGAGAATGCGCCCTTTCATCTGCTCCTCCGTACGAGGATTGTTCGCTGTCAGTAAACCTGCAGGTCTTTCCCCAGCGCCACCGGCCCTTTGTAAATCTCCTGAATTTCTTTCATCAACTGTCCCTCGCTCTGTCCCCACAACAGAACGTGATAGAGCACCAGCAGCTCTGGCTTTGCTTCCGCGGCGATGCGCGCCAGATCGCGCGACGCCGTGTGGAAGCTGGCATGATACTTCTTCCATTTCTCCGAACGCGTGTCGAATCCTGCTTCGCAATACACTTCATGGATCAGCACATCCACACCGCGCGCCTGTTTGACCATTTCCCGGCTCGCCGTCGTGTCCCCGGAAATCACAATCGTGCGGTCCCGCGTCTCGAAACGGTAGCCGAAGGCATGTTTCCACGCGCCGTGCGGCACGCGAAAGGCCTTCACCGTCACGTTAGCATCCTTGTAGATCTCGCCGGGCTGCACTTCGTGCGCGTTCACTTTGTATCCGGTGGGATTCGCGCCCTCCAGCCCCTTCGCGCGCATCTCGATGTCTTCCGCGTACGCCGCGACGATGTGCTCGCTCATGTTCTTGAGGCCCGGCGGGCCGTAGGCCTCCAGCGGCGCCGTGCGCTCGAGCACCCATGGCGTGAGGATCAAGTCGGAAAAGCCCGCGGTATGGTCGGAATGCAGATGGGTAATGAAGACGCGCTTCAATTCCGCAATCGGCAGTTTGGCCGCGTTTGCGCGCCGCACCACACCCGGCCCGCAGTCCACCAGGTAAATTGCGCCGTTCACCACAATCGCCGTCGCCGAGCCGGAGCGCTCCGGCTCCGCATTCGGCGTTCCCGTCCCCAACAGAATCACTTTCGTTCCGCTCGCCGGCTTCTCCTGCGCGCTGCCGGCACTTGCCAGCACGGTGAGAAAGCACGCCAGCCATCCTGCCACTCGAAACGCACGCATCGTCGCGCCTCCGCTTTGCAACCACTGCCAATGTTCGGGCAGTTTATCACCCCCCACGGGCCGCCGTGTTTCTCCTTTGTCTCCTCCGATTTCCCCCTCTCCTTTGCCCCATCCGGAGTTTTCCGCGATAATGCTTTGTTTCGCGATGACTCGCCGCTTGCACATTCTGTTTCTGCTCGCGCTGGCGCTGGCCGCTTACGCCGGCACCGCCGGCACACCCGCGCTGCTGGACGACGCCGACGGCGGCCACGCCATCGTTGCGCGCGAAATGCTCGAGCGCGGCGACTTTGCCGTGATGCACATGAACGGCGTGCGCTGGCTCGAAAAGGCGCCGCTGCACTATTGGCTCGTCGCCGCGAGCTACAAGCTGCTCGGCGAAAGCACTTTCGCAACGCGCCTCCCGCTGGCCCTCGGCGTCGCCGGACTCGTGCTGATGGTCTATTTCTTCGGCCGTCACTTCTTCGGCGAGCGCGCAGGCTTTTACGCCGGCCTGGCCATTTGCACCGGCATCGGCACATGGATCTACACGCGCGCGATGATTCCCGAAGCCATGTACGCACTCCAATTCACCGCCGCGTTCTATTTATTTTTGCGCGCCTGGCAGGGGACGCTCCCTCCGCGCCTCGGCTACTGGGGCTGTGCCGCAGTGATTGGACTCGCCGTGCTCACCCGCGCACTGATCGGCCTAATTTTCCCTCTCGGCGTGATCACGCTCTTCGTGCTGGCCACGCGCGGCCAGTCCGACAGCAAGCCCCGCTGGCGTGAGCTGCCCGTCTGGTCGAGCGCGCTGGTCTTTCTTCTTGTCGCCGCGCCGTGGCACATCCTCGTCAGCCTGCGCGCGCCCGGCTTTTTCAATTTCTATTTCTTCAACGAGCATTTCCTGCGCGCGCTCGGCTGGCGCTACCCCGCCGATTACGGCTCCGTCCCGCTGCTGCTGTGGTGGGCGGAACATCTCGTCTGGCTCTTTCCGTGGAGTTTCTTTTTGCCGTTCTCTTTGCGCGAGCTACCGCACCCGCGCGAATGGAAATCGCTCGACCACGCAGCGCAGGCGCGCCTGCTCACATTTCTCTGGGCCGGACTCATCCTGCTTTTCTTCAGCGTCTCCAAACGCATGGAGTACTACAGCTTTGGCGCATGGCCTGCTCTCGCGCTCCTCGCCGGGTTGGCTCTTTCCCGCATGGAGGAAGAACAAGAAAAATGGTTGCCGCGCGTCACTGCGGCCCTCGCTCTCCTCGGCGTGGCGATCGCCGTGGCATTCGGCACGCTGCTGTGGCTCTCGCGCAACGTCCCTGCCGGTGGAGACATCGCGCAACTTCTCGAAGTTCGCCCCGTCGCCAACACCACCGCCTTTGACAGTTTTTCTTTTCTTACCGTACAGGCCTTCGCTGCGTTGCGCGGCCCGGCGCTCGGCGCCGCCGCTGGTTTTTTTGCCGCGCTGGTGATTTCGTGGTTTGTTCGCCGCCGCGGCCATGCCGTTGCGGCCACCATGGTCATGGCGCTGGGCATGGGCGGGTTCCTGTTCGCCGCCAACGCCGGTTTCGCCGCCTTCGAGCCGCAGATGTCTTCGCGCCCTCTCGCGGAGAAATTGCTTCCGCTGCTCCAGCCCGATGACCAGCTCGTCATCTACGGCGAGTTTTATGGCGGGCCTGCCCTCAGCTTCTACACCCACAAGAAAACGTGGCTCTATAACGGCCGCTACAATGGCCTGGAGTTCGGCTCGTATTTCCCCGACGCGCCCAAAATCTTTCTCACCGATAACGATTTCCCCGCCCTCTGGCGTGGGCCGCAGCGCGTCTTTCTGTTTGCCCCGCAAAATCTCCGCCGCGAAGTGCTTTTGCGTCTCCCGCCCGATGCGAGCTACCTCGTCGCCGAAATCGGCGGCCGCGCGCTCTACGTCAACCGCCCGCTCACTCCGAACCAGCCATCCCTCGCCCAGCTCCGCGCGCGTTCCCCTAA
>JACOSF010000292.1 GCA_016179005.1 Acidobacteriota bacterium
CCCGCTTGACGTAGTCCACCGCCGCTTCGTCGCCCAGCGTCGCCGTGAGCACCAACAGGGGGATATCCTTGCCCGACTTCTGCAGCAGCTCGAGGGCTTCCATGCCTGTCCAGGTGACCAAATTGTGGTCGGAAAGGATGACGTCGTAGTCGGTCTGCGAGAGCCGTGCCTGGAAGTTCTCTGGTGAATCCACGACATCGAAGGACAAGGAATAGCCCGCGCGCTTCAGCGTTTTCACTGTCAATTCCGCGTCCGGCGGCGAATCCTCCACGATGAGTAACCGCAGGGGGCGCAAAGATGCACTTGGCTTGCCGGCTGGGGGTTTGGTTGTGAATCCCATGGCCCGCGTCTCCCCTTCAAAGCTGGCTCGCAACGCTGCGCGCGACTTCCCTCAGAAGAAGCGCAAGCTTTCGCGAGACAGCACAGCTCTTGCCCAGCGCTCTACTTGCCGCTGAATGCCGACGGCGGCGGAGCTTGGTTGACCACCAGCCAGAAAAGGCCCAGTTGCTTCACCACGTTTCGGAACTGCTCAAAGTCAACTGGTTTCTGGATGTAAGCGTTCACGCCGAGTTGATAACTATGGACCATGTCTTTCTCTTCTCGGGAAGCGGTCAGAATGACCACGGGAATTGCTTTAGTCCGCGGGTCGTTCTTGAGCTGGCGCAGCACCTCGATCCCATCCACCTTGGGCAGCTTGAGGTCCAGCAGCACGACCTTGGGGCCGTTCATGAACGAACGCCCGCTATGAGGGCCCCGGCAAAAAAGAAAATCCAGGGCCTCCTCACCGTCATGTGCGACCTCTAACCGGTTGGCCAGCTTTTCCTGACGCAGGGCATGCAGCGCCAGCTCCACGTCGTCCGGGTTGTCCTCTACCAGAAGTATTTCGATTTCCTTTTCCGTCATTAATCACCTCCCTGAATCCTTTGTTGTTTCCCATGGAATGCACTCCGGGTTCCCGAGCGAAAAATAGAACGTAGCGCCCTTGTCCAGTTCGGCTTCGGCCCACACGTGGCCGCTGTGCTTGTGGATGATCCGTTGGACCGTAGCGAGTCCTACTCCGGTGCCCTCGAAATCCTCCGCGCGATGGAGGCGCTGGAAAACACCGAATAATTTGTCGGCGTATTTCATGTTGAATCCGACCCCGTTGTCGCGCACGAAAACCGCCGGCCGGCCGTTCTGCGAAGTTGCAGCGACTTGGATCACCGCGTGCTCCCGAACCCGCGTAAACTTCACCGCGTTGGAAAGCAGGTTTGTGAAAACCTGTTTCATCAAGGCGTGGTCGCACTCCACAAACGGCAATTTGCTGATCTTCCACTCAATTTGACGTTCTGCCGTTTCCGGTCTCAGGTCGGACAGCACCTCTTCGACAATGGAATTCAATCCCGACACCTGCAACGTCAGCTCCCGGCGGCCCACTCGCGCGAGGTTCAACAGGTCGTCCACCAGGTGGCCCATTTGCTGCGTACCCGCTCGGATGCGCTCCAAATATCGCTGGGCCTGTGGAGCGAGCTGCGCCTGAAACTCTTCCAGGAGAATTTTAGAGAAGCCGTCTACGTGCCGCAGGGGAGAGCGCAAGTCATGCGAGACCGAATAAGTAAAAGCTTCCAACTCTTTGTTGGCGGCTTCGAGCTGCGCGGTCCGCGCAATGACTCGGTGTTCCAGTTCTTCATTCAGCTTGTGGATTTCCTCCTCAGCCCGCTTGCGCTCGGTGAGGTCGCGTGTCACCTTCGCGAATCCGCGCAATTGCCCGGTGGCGTCGCGCATGGCCGTGATAATCACATTGGCCCAAAAACGCGTGCCGTCTTTGCGGAGGCGCCAAGTCTCGTCTTCCACGCGCCCTTCGGTGGCCGCGAGCTTTAGTTCTCGCTCGGGCTTGCCCCGTTCAACATCTTCCGGAACATAAAAGCAGGAGAAATGCTGGCCGACAATTTCCTCGGCGGAAAAACCTTTAATGCGTTGAGCTCCGAGGTTCCAACTGGCAACCGTGCCGCTCGGATCCAACGTGACGATGGCATAGTCCTGCACACTCTCCACCAGCAGCCGGTAGTTCTCTTCGCTCCGGCGAAGCGCAACTTCCGCGCGCTCGCGGTGCCGCACTTCTCGGCTGAGCAGCAGGAACACACCGAGCATGAGTACAATAGCGACAGCGGCGCTGGCAATGCTCGTGAATGTGGCGGTGCGCGCACTGGCGTGTGAGCTGGCCTCCCGGACACCCAGAGATTCATTCTCCTCTTTCCGCATATCCCGAATCACCGCGCGAATCTCTTGCATGATTTCTTCGCCACGACCGGTCAGGATCGCAATCCGAGCGGCCTCCAGGCCTTTGGTCCGGCGCAGTTCGATCCGCTCATTGGCGCCATTCATTTCTTGAGTGATCAGGCCATTCAGTGTGTCGAGTCGCTGCTGGTGCTGTGGATTCTGTGCGGTCAGATTGCGCAAGGTCGCCAACTCGCTTGGAATTTCCTGCGCGGCAGAGTTGTAAGGGTCCAGGAAGCGCTCCTCTCCAGAGAGGATGAAGCCGCGGTGCGCGCTTTCCGCATCCGTCAGATTCCTCCGGAGAGCCTCCAGACTGGCGAGCACCTGACGGGAGTGCGTCGCGAGCTCAGATTGTTCGATAAGTTGCTGGGTATTGAGATAGGAGATTACGCCGTCGAAAACCAGCAGGGCCAGTGCCAGAAAAAACGCGCCTGCCATCAGGGTGGAGGGCCGCCAATTCGCCATGTTTACCTCCCTTCAGCCTACAAGCGCTGTGGCAGGTTCCGCATGTCAGATGCATCACGCGCGCCGCCTTTTCTGTGCCCGAGTGCACAGAAGCTGGCCGGGCGTTCCCGTTCATGAGTCAGCGCCTCCCAGTTCGGCGCCTGACCTGATTCCAGAGGACACAACTCCCCGTGCATGCATTCAATTCAGCGCAACGTGTGTACCATACTCTATACAGAAAACGCGGCTAGATGTCTACTGCTTTGTTTTCATGGATCTGCTACGCGCTAGGCACTTGAGGAGGAGTTTCCGAACCTCTGTGCAGTGTCCTTTTTGAGAAGCTCATTCCCAATTCGGTTCTGGGCACTCGAAGCACGTCGCTGAAAGGGAATGCGGTTGCTCCGTTTATTTGAGCGTATCTAGTCAGTTCGGTCGCCGCACCGCCATCCCGGATGTGATAGCTTCTCCGCTCCGAGTTTTCGAATGGACAAAATGGACAGCTCACATCCAGCTTCACCGCGCGAACCCGCCAGCGAAAGGG
>JACOSF010000293.1 GCA_016179005.1 Acidobacteriota bacterium
CGTTGGCGATGATGTATTTCGGCTTGGCCGAATCCTTGGGCACAAAGCTCCACTTCATCCCGGCAGGGAAGCCCGCGCCGCCGCGACCGCGAAGGTTTGATTTCTTCACTTCCTCGATGATCCCTTCGGGGGTCATCTCCTTCAGCGCTTTTTCAAGCGCCTGATAGCCCTCGTGCTTCCGGTAGACCTCGATCTTCCGCGAGTGCGGGATGCCGAAGCGCCGGCTGATCACCGGCACTTCCACCGGATGCCGCTCGTGGATCGACCCGGAAATGTACGGCACTGGCGTGGGTTTTCGGCCGGCCTGGAACTGGTCGAGGATGGCGTCCAGTCTTTCCGGCGTCAGATTTTCGTAGAAGTCGTAATTCACCTGCACGGCCGGTGCGCCGGTGCAGGCGCCAATGCACTCGACTTCCTCAAGCGAGAAGACGCCGTCGGGAGTGGTCTGCTTGTGGCCGATGCCCAGCCGCTTTTGCGCATGCTCCCAGAGCCTTTCCCCTCCGCGCACCTTGCAGGAGACGTTGGTGCACACCTGCACGTGGCACTTGCCCGCGGGCACCCGCCGCAGCATCGAGTAGTACACCAGCGTTTCGGTGACCTGCAGCGTGTTCAGGTCGAGCCGGCGTGCGATCTCCGCGATCATTTCGTCGCTGATATGGCCAAACTCGTCCTGCGCGTAAAGCAGCATCGGCACCAGCGCAGAGCGCTTGACCGGATAGCGTTTCAGCAGTTCGGAAAATTTGTTTTCCAGATGCGGAGGCAGAGTCATAGTTCGGTACGAATCATTACAAGCTACCGGTCGATTTCCCCCAGGACGATGTCGATCGTGCCGATGCAGGCCACCACGTCGGCGATCAGCCGCCCTTCGCACAATTTCGGCAGGGCCTGCAAGTTGACGAACGAGGGCGTGCGAAACTTCACCCGCCAGGGCTTTGCTGTGGCGTCGCTAGCTACGTACACGGCCAGCTCGCCGCGCGGTGACTCGATAGCCACTTGCACTTCGCCCGGCGGCGGCGCGAATCCCTCGGTGAAAATCTTGAAATGGTAAATCAGGCCTTCGATCGAGGTCTTCATCTCCTCGCGCGATGGCGGCACGATGCCCGGCGCCTCGCTGCGGATGGGGCCCTCCGGCGGGATTTTCGCCATGGCCTGACGGACAATCTTCAGGCTTTCGCGCATCTCCGCCACGCGCACCAGGTAACGCGCGTAACAGTCGCCGGCCGTTTGCGTGCAGATGTCGAACTCGAATTCGTCGTAACTCGAATAGGGAAACATTTTGCGGAGGTCGTAGGCCACGCCGCTGCCGCGCAGCGACGGCCCGGAAACGCCCCAAGCGATGGCGTCCTCCGCGGAGAGCACGCCCACGCCCTGCGTCCGTCCCAGCCAGATGCGATTCTGGGTGAGCAGGTCTTCGTACTCCTGGATGCGCGCGGGAAACATCTCCACAAATCGCTCCACACGCTCCAGCCAGCCCGGCGGCGGCTCCAGCGCCAGCCCGCCGATGCGGAAGTAGCTGGTCATCATGCGCTGCCCGGAGACGAACTCGAAAATCTTCAGGATTTCTTCGCGCTCGCGGAAGCAGTAGAGAAACATGCTCATCGCGCCGAGGTCGATGGCGTGCGTGCCCAGCCACACGAGATGCGAGCCGATGCGCGTCAGCTCCGTCAGCAGCACGCGGACGTATTGCGCTCTCTTCGGCACTTCCAGCCCCAGGAGTTTTTCCACCGCAAGGCAATAGGCCAAGTTGTTGGAGAGGGGCGCGAGGTAGTCAATGCGGTCGGTGAGCGTGATGGCCTGCGAGTACGTTTTTGCCTCGCAGGTCTTCTCGATGCCCGTGTGCAGGTAGCCGATGTCCGGCCGCGCGGTGACCACCGTTTCGCCGTCCAGCTCGAGCAGCACGCGCAACACGCCGTGCGTGGAGGGGTGCTGCGGCCCCATGTTCAGGACCATCGTTTCGGCAGAGCCGGTGGCTGTCTGCACTGTCGTCATGGTTCGGCTTCGCTCACCATAAATTATCGGTAGCCCTCGACGGGAAAGTCTTTGCGCAGCGGGTGGCCTTCCCAATCTTCCGGCAGCAGGATGCGGCGCAGGTCGGGGTGTCCCTCGAAGCGCACGCCGAACAAGTCAAAGACTTCGCGCTCGTGCCAGTTGGCCGTCGGCCAGACGTTGGAAACTGTTTCCACAACCGGATTAGCGCTTTCCGCGCGAACCTTCAGGCGCAGACGCTCGCGGCGCGCCATGGAAACGAGGTGATAGTTTAATTCGAAGCGCGGCTCGGCAGGGAAGCGGTCCACGCCGGTCACGTCACACAGGTAGGTGAAGGCCATTTCCGGCTCGCCATGAAGGAATTCCGCGGCCCGCCGCAGGTGCGCGCGGGGAACGACGATGGTCAGCTCGCCACGGAAAAGCAGGGTCTCCGCAACAGCCTGCGGGTCCCATTCCCTCAGCTTGCGCACGACAGCGTGATTTTCGACGTCCTGTGATTCCGTCATGTAAAGTGTCCCGGGGCGGCGTGGAGCCTAGCTGTTCCAGTCCAGCGCGCCTTTTTTCCACAGATAGAGGTAACCGACGAGCAAGATCGCGATATACAGCATCATTTCCACAAACCCGAACAGGCGCAGATCCCGGAAGACGTAGGCCCAGGGATAGAAGAAGATGGCCTCGACGTCGAACAGGATGAACAGCATGGCGACCAGGTAGAACTTGACCGAAAAGGGCTCCCGCGCGTCGCCCGTCGGCAGAATCCCGCACTCATAGGCCTGCTGTTTGGCCCGGCTGGGCCGCCGGTTGCCGACAAATGTGGAGAGAAGAATCAGGATGGCTGACAAACCCGCCGCCACAGTCATGTGCACGAGCAGGGGGACGTAGGGAGTCAAGTAGCTCTCTGTCATCTCGGGCGTGCCAAAATAACTTGCTATAATAGCGGCCCGATGGCGCGGCGGTCAATCGAGCTTTGATTGTCGCGCCAGGCTTTGTTGCACGCGGAAGGAGACGCAACCCAGTCCCATGATTTTTGGATTCAACACCGACCTGCGCGTTGGAAATGCCGTGTACCACGTCCAGACCGAGGACCGTGGTGACGTCAATCCGGTTATTGATACGACCATCTATTCTAAGGGTCGCATCCTTCACCGGCGCGTCAACAGCTACAAAGAATTCCGCGAGACACCGGAGTTCAACCCCACCGCACTCCGTGAACGCCTCGAGGTGCAGCACCGTGCCATTATTGACGAATTGCGCAGCGGCACGCTGGTGCTCGAAGCGCCGCCGACCGCTGCTTCGTCCGCCACAAAAGACGCGGCGGCTCCGCCTCCCGCGCTCGCGGGAATTCAGGTGCAGCTCTTGAACCCGGGCTCCTGGCTGGCGGCGGGCACCGCGACGCTCAAATTGGAAGTGAAGTCGAAAGGGAAAGCCGAAGCCGTGGGCGAGGCCGCGATTCAAGTCACGGTGACCGGCGCGCAAGGCCCTGTGGAATTTACCGGCAAGACAAACAACGCGGGACACGCGGATCTTGTTTTTCCGTTGCCGCGCATGGGTCCCGGCGGGACAGACCTTTTGATCCGCGCCAAAAGCTCCGCGGGAGAAGACGAAATCCGCTACTCGCTCAAGCCCAAGGCCCGCCCCACGACGTCATGAACGCCTTTGTCAATTGGGGTATGTAGCGCCGGCCTTCGGGCCGGCACTTTGCAGGCCGTGCCCTGGAATTAACCCATGCATGTGATCGTCAACGGCGAAGAAAAGGAAATCCCCGACGGGCTCA
>JACOSF010000068.1 GCA_016179005.1 Acidobacteriota bacterium
GCGGCTTGCCGCACCTTTTCGTGCTCGTCATCCTGAGCGTAGCGAAGGATCTCAACGCGTAAATCCGGTGCAACGCTGCTTGCGTCTCTTCAATTTTAAATCTCAAATTTCAAATTTGAAATTTCTGTGGTGGTGGCTCCGCCAGGTCTCCGGCGACGCCGCTTACGAAAACTACCTGCGCAGCACCCGACGCGCCGCCGAAGCAGTGCAGAATGCTGCCTGTCATCCTGCTTGCCCTGAGCGTAGCCGAGGGGAGCGCAGCGAAGGATCTCTCCTCGCTGCTACGCCCGTTCGCATCCTTTCCCGCGAGGAATTTTTCCTCGACTCTCTCCGCCGCCGCTATTCCACCATCTCGCGCTGCTGCTGACTCGGTTTCCACCGCGCCCCGGCGTCTGATCTTTTCCCTTTCCGTTTTTCGTTTTTCGATTTTCGCTTTTCATCCCCGATGAATGATTTGGACAGACCAAAGTACATTCCTTGAAATTTGCATTGGACGCCCGCTCCCCTGCGGCCCTATAATTGACACTTCGTCGAGGGACCGCGGTTTTGAGAAGGAGCACATCCATGAGCAGCGCGCCCGTCAAGTCACCGGTGATCACGCCGGAAGTCCGGCCCACCGCCGCTCTCCAGCTCTGTCTCGAAACGCTGATGTACACCACCCGCGAGCGCCTCGAACTCATCAACATCACCCGCGACCTCAATGACCTCATCAAGAAGAACGGCCTCAAGGCCGGCTTCCTCATCGTCCAGTCGTTGCACACCACCACCGCGCTGTTCATCAACGAATTCCAGCAGGCCCTGCTCGACGACATGAAGTCCTTCCTCGAAAAAATCGTCAGCCGCTTCGACTACTGGCGCCACAACGACCCGAAAATCTCCGAGTGCGAGCGCAAGAACGCCGACTCGCATCTCCGTGCCATGCTGCTGGGCCACACGCTTTCCCTGCCCGTGCGCAACGGCCAGCTGGCTCTGGGCGGCTGGCAGTCGGTGATCCTCGCCGAGCTCGACGGGCCCCGCGAGCGCTCCATTCAGATCCAGGCCCTCGGCGTCCCCGAATCCGACGAGCCCGCCAAGTAATTTTGCTTTTTTCTGAATCCTGATTCTTGTTTTCTCTTTCCTCTGCGCTCCTCCGCGTTCTCTGCGTCTCAGTGTTTGATTTTTCCCAATTTCGAGTTTCGAATTTCGGTTCTCGTCTTTTCTGTTCTCTCTACACCCTCTGTTACAATAATCTGTTGCGCTTGCTGAGGTCTCGCACATGTCCAAAGTCCGCCGCATCGGCATTCTTACTGGGGGTGGCGACGTCCCCGGCCTCAATTCCGTCATCAAGTCCGTGGTGTATAAGTCCACCGAGCTCGGCTTCGACGTGATCGGCATTCGCCGCGGCTGGGAGGGCCTGACGCACATGAAGCCCGGCTCCGCGCCGGACCCCGCCTACGTGCGGCCCCTCGACCGCCTCAATACGCGCGGCATTGACCGCTCCGGCGGCACCGTGCTGCACACCTCGCGCACCAATCCCGTGCGCATTCGCAGGGGCAAAACGCCCGCGCACGTCCCGGCCGAGCGGCTCGCCAAGCTTCGCGCGGACGAGAACTATTTCGACTTCACTCCCATCGTGCTCGAAAACATTGCCCAGCTCGGACTGGATTACCTCATCCCCATCGGCGGCGACGACACGCTCAGCTACGCGCAAGTGCTGGTGGATCACGGCGTGCCGCTCATTGCCGTGCCCAAGACGATGGACAACGACGTCCACGGCACCGAGTACTGCATCGGCTTTTCCACGGCCATCACCCGTGCCAAGGAGCTCATCAACCGCCAGCGCAGCACCATGGGCTCGCACGAACGCATCGGCGTGTTCCGCATTTTCGGACGCGACTCCGGCTTCACCGCGCTATACGCCGCGTTTGTCACCTCGGCGCGCTGCGTGCTCCCGGAAGTGGAATTCGATCTCGACGCGCTCGTCGCTCTGCTCACCGAAGACAAGCGCAATAATCCCAGCAGCTATTCTTTCGTCATCGCCTCGGAAGGGGCCGTGTGGAAGGGACAAAAGGTCGCCGAGTTCGGCGAAGCCGACGCCTATGGCCACAAAAAGAAAGCCGACATCGGCCATGCGCTGGCCGAGGAAATCAAGCAGCGCACCGGCGAAGACACCATGGCCAGCGACCTCACTTACGATTTGCGCAGCGGCGAAGCCGA
>JACOSF010000294.1 GCA_016179005.1 Acidobacteriota bacterium
GAGCGTCGCGTTGGACGAAAGATCCACCAGCGAAATCAGCGGCGTGCCGATGTTTCCGCCCACCAGTGTGGGCAGCCCGGCGCTCGAAAGAATGTGGCCCACCAGCGCGGTGGTCGTGGTCTTGCCGTTCGAGCCAGTAATGGCAATCAAGCGCCCGCGCAGAAATCGCCAGGCGAGTTCCACTTCGCTCCACACCGCCACGCCGGCATTGCGCGCGGCGACGAAGCATTCCATCTCCGCGGGGACGCCGGGGCTTTGGATGATGAGGTCCTGCGCAAGAAAAGTTTCCGCGCGGTGCCCGCCGAGTTCCAGCGCCACGCCGGCCGCGCCCAGATCGTCCACTGCGGTGGGCAGCTCGGCCTCCGGCTTCTCATCCGTTGCCGTCACGTGCGCCCCGCGCGCCGCACAGAACAGCGCCGAGGCCACGCCCGTCCGCGCCAGCCCCACCACCAGCACCCGTTTCCCCTCGAGTTTGATCCCCGGCTTCATTTCCTAAATCACTCAATCACCAATCACTCATCTTTTCCGCGGGTGCTTTGCCCGCGAATCACAAATCACCTTAACTTCAGCGTCGTCAATGCAAAGAGGGCAAAGACTATTGCGACGATCCAAAAACGAACGATGATCTTTGACTCGCTCCACCCAATCAACTCGAAATGGTGGTGGATGGGCGCCATCTTGAAAATGCGCTTGCCGGTGAGCTTGAAGGAAGCCACCTGGAGAATCACGGAAATCGCTTCCAGCACAAACACGCCGCCGACGAATAGCAGCAGAATTTCCTGCTTGATCATCACGGCCACGGTGCCCAGAGCGCCGCCCAGCGCCAGCGAGCCTACGTCGCCCATGAACATTTCCGCGGGATGCGCGTTGTACCAGAGGAAGCCGATGGCCGCGCCCACAATCGAGCCGCAGAAAATGGTCAGCTCGCCCACCGCGGGCATGTGCTGGATGTCCAGGTAGTCGGCGAAGCGTGCGTGGCTGGTGACGTAGGTCAGCACGGTGAACGCGCCGCCCGCTATCACCACGCAGCCGATGGCCAGCCCGTCCAGCCCGTCGGTGAGGTTCACTGCGTTCGACGAGCCCACGATCACCAATACCAGAAACGCCAGAAACGGAAGAATGGCCACCGGCACCAGATACGGATTCGACAGCAGCGGCTGGATCACCAGGTCCGGCCGCACGTTTTTGAAAAACGGCATGATCAGCTCGGAGGAGTACGTGCCGCCGGCGCGCATGATCAGCAGCACGACGCCCACGCCGAAGCTGGTCAGAATTTGCAGCAGGAGTTTCGTGCGTCCGGTGAGTCCCAGGCTGCGCTTGCGCACCACTTTGTTGTAGTCGTCGAGAAATCCGATGGCCGCGAAGATGGCGGTGGCGAACAGCGCAATCCACACGTACACATTCGTCAGGTTCGCCCACAGCACCGTCGGCACGATGATGGCGATGACGATGAGGATGCCGCCCATGGTCGGCGTGCCCGCCTTGGACTGGTGACTCTCCGGCCCTTCTTCGCGGATGTACTGCCCGATTTGCATGGCGCGCAGTTTGCGCGTCATCCACGGCCCCAGCACCAGGCAGAGAAACAGCGCGGTGAGGCTGGCCACCGCGGTGCGCACGGTGATGTAGCGAAACACGTTCAGCGGGCTGAAATATTTTTGCAGCACGTGATAGAGGAGGTAGTAGAGCATTTCAGTTCCTCCCCATCCGTGCGGAGGTTTGTGTAGCGCCAACCCGCCGCGCTTTTCGGCGGGTTGGCATTCCGTTAAGTGTGCCAGAGGAACTCATCTCAGTCCCTTCCCGTCATCGCCAGTTCGTATTTCGCGCTCAGCGCCTCGACAATGCGCTCCATCTTTACTCCGCGCGAGCCTTTCACCAGCAGCAGGTCGCCGGGCTCGATGAACTCGCACAGAAAAGTGGCCGCCTCATCCGGCGTGTCGAAGAACCGCGTGCGCGTCGGCGCTTGTCCGGCTTCTTCCGCGCCGATCACCAGCTCCTCGGCCATTCCCTGCACGCCGAAAATCCAGTCCAGTCCGACGGAGGCGGCCAGGTGGCCCACCTCGCGATGCAGCCGTGGCGATTCCTGCCCCAGTTCGAGCATCTCGCCCGCGGCCAGAATGCGCCGCCGGTAGCCGGACGTGGACGCCAGCAGTCCGACCATGGATGCCAGCGCCACAGGGTTCGAGTTGTAACAGTCGTTGATCACCGTGAACCCGTCCTGGAACTTGAGCACCTGCCCGCGCATCGCCGCGGGGGCCAGCGTCGGGAAAACTCGCTTCGCTTCTTCCGCGCCGACGCCCCACACGCTGGCCGCCGCAAGTGCAGCGAGCGCATTCATC
>JACOSF010000078.1 GCA_016179005.1 Acidobacteriota bacterium
CAAGCTCCATTCCCCAATGGCGCACATCCTCAAAGAAAGCCGCGGGGTTGCCAATGGCGCAGAAAGCAAACACTTTGCGCCCAAGCCACTGGTCCGGAGCGCCCGGCACGCTAGTGTTCTCAGCGACGCGGACCTCATCCAGTTGCGTCTGGGCATAAAAAATGGGGGCTTGGGAGTGACGCTGCACAGTTGCTTCGACGGCGGGCGCGTGCTCGCTGCGAGTGATCACGATCACGTCCGCGCGAGCCAATGCGGATAGTGGCTCTCTTAAGCGGCCCGCTGGGAGCAATCTCCCCCCGCCAAAAGGATTTGTGGCATCGATGAGCACGACATCAACGTCCCTGGCAAGTTGCAGATGTTGGAATCCGTCATCGAGCACAAAACATTCGATTCCCATTCCCTCTAAGGCTACACCGTGCGCATAGCGGTCTGACCCCACCCCAATCCTTGCTTTCTCTCCCAACCTTTCCCCAAGCAACCACACCTCATCGCTCAGCCGCAGTTGAGGAGCGTCACCCGTTTTCTGCAGCGGGCCCGAGTCTGCTCGCACGCTGCCGCGATACCCTCGGCTGAGGATGCCAACCCGCTTGCCGCTGTCAAAAAGCCGTTGCGCGATCCACTGAACCATCGGGGTCTTGCCCGTGCCTCCGACCGTGAGATTGCCGACGCTGAGCACCACACCCTTCAGACGTTTCTGACGGCAAATTCCCACGCGATAGCACAGCGCCCGCACGCGAACAATCCCTTCAAAGAAGAGTGCGAAGGGCCACAGCAGCGCGCGCAGGCTGGGATGCAAATTCACTCGCCGCTCCGTTTCGCATTCAGGATGGCCGCGATGCGCTCCACCGACTTCGCCGTCGCCCCGCGGTTGCTCTCCACGAGCGCTTTCGCGGCCGCGCCCATGCGCCGGCGCTGCTCTTCGCCGCGGATCAACTCCACCCACGTTGCGCCTAGCTCGCGCTCGTTCGCCACCTGTACGGCAGCGCGCGCGGCCAGAAAATCAACAGCCATGTCCTGGAAATTTGTCATGTGCGGCCCGAAGACGGGCGGCTGCCCGAAAGCAGCGGCCTCCAGGATGTTGTGCCCGCCACGCGGGACCAGCGAGCCGCCCACGAAGACAGCGTCTGCGAGGCGGTAGAGTCCGGCCAGCTCACCGACGGTGTCCAACAACACCAAGTCCGCCTCTTCATCCAACGGCGCGTTCAGCGAGAGCCGGCTTCGCCGTGCCACTTTCCAGCCGCGTTCTTCGGCAATGCGCGCCGCCGCGTCGAAACGCTCCGGCTTGCGCGGAGCCAGCACCAGCAGCGCGCGACGCCACACCCGCTCCACAATATCAAAGGCCGCCAGGACCGGCTCTTCCTCGTCCTCCACCACGCTGCCCGCCACCACCACCGGCCAGCGCTCCTGCTCCGCCATCTGTTTTTCGAGCCAATCCCCGATCGCGCTCGTGCGCGGCGGCGCGAAATCGTACTTGAGGTTTCCGGTCACTTCCACGCGCTCTTCCGCAGCGCCCAGCTCGCGCACGTGCTGCGCGTCCTTCTCGCTCTGCATCAGAAACAGAGCCGCATCGTTCAGCACCCATCTCAGAAATTCGCCGAAAATTCCACTTAGCGCGCTGAACCTCTTAAAAGACTTTTCCGAAATTCGCCCGTTGACAAAAAGTACCGGCACGCCGGAGCGCCGCGCCTCGCGCAACAAGTTCGGCCAAATTTCCGTCTCCAGAACGACGATCAGGGCCGGTTGAAGCACGCGCAATACCCGCCGGACGGAGAATGCCCAGTCCAGCGGAAAATAAAAAATGCCGTCGGCAAACGTCATCCGCTCGCGGGCCAGGTCTTGCCCGGTTCGCGTCGTCGTGGAGACAAACAGTTTCCGTTCCGGAAAGCGTTCCTTCAGCGCGCGGGATAGCGGCAAACCTGCCAGAACCTCGCCGACAGAAACCGCATGGACCCAGATAGAACCCTGCGCCCCGCTCGCCGCGGAAAGAATCGCGCGCGGCAATTTGCCCAATCGTTCGCGCAGGTTATGAAAATATTTTCCGCTGCCCAGCCCGCGGGCGAGAAAATACGGAAGCAGCAGGATCATTCCGATAGTGGTCAGCAGGCTGTAGAGAAGATACATTCGGTCCCGCCGCGCGGGACGCCTATTATAGTGGCACGCGCGGCCGGATACAGCAGGCAACCGGCCCCGACGGCCGGCATCTTACATGGCGGCAGACCGGGTGTCCCGCTGCAAACATGAACAGAACATTCGTAGCGTTTGCAATGCTTCTGCTATTCTCCGCGGCCGGCGCCGCGGCGCAGCAAACCGATCCCACCACCCTTCCCGCGCGCGATGCGCACGACGGGCTGCTCGTCGCCGCCGACCCCTACGATGACGCCGCGCGTTCCAAAGAGCGTTTCGGCAAGAAGTCCCCGCACTCCGTGGGGATTCTTGCGCTCGAAGTCTATTTCAAGAACGACACGAGCAAAGCCATCCGCGTGGACCTCGACCGCATCCGGCTCGCCATCGAGGCTCCCGGACAAGACCGGCAGCAACTGCGGCCCATGCAGCTCGAAGTCGTCGTCAACGCCATTGTCTATCCCCAAGGCCTCAACCCCACGGCTCCGCGCAAGCCGCGGCCCTTCCCCGGCAGCGGCACCGGGCGCAAGGACAAAGACGTCAAGCAAGTGGACGAAGTGCTCCGGCCTCTGGCCCTGGAGATGGACGTGCTCCCGCCGCGCGCCACCGTGCGCGGGCTGCTCTTCTTTGACCTCGACCGCAACTTCGAAATGCTCCAGTACGCGCAGCTCTACATTCCCGACCTTTCCTTCGTGGCGGACGGCAAACCCCTGCTGTTTTTCGAAGTGGATTTGTCCAAGGCCGTTCACAAGTAGCATGAGGCTACTTCATGAATGAGTGCTTCCAACTTAGGCGGTGTAAAGGCCTGCTCCCAACATTTGGTTTTCCGGTTCTCGTTCGCTCGCGCGTATAATGCCGTGATCAGTGCCATGCCCGCTCCGCACGAGGCCGCTTCACCCCGTCAAGGTCCTGCCCTGGCCCACAGACTCTTTCTCGCTGTTACCTGGATCCTCAAAGCACTGCTGCGCGTCGGACTCCCCATGGGCCCCATGGTGCTGCTCACAGTGCGTGGCCGCAAGTCAGGACAGCCTCGCACTACTCCTGTAGACCTGTTCGAGCGCAACGGCCGGAGTTTTCTAGTTTCCACGCACCGCCAGGAAAGCTCCAACTGGGTGCGCAATCTGCGCACGGCTGGCGAAGGCGTGCTCTCCCGCGGTCGCAGCCGCCGATCCATCACTGTTGTGGAATTGGCTCCAGACACGGCCGGGACCGTACTCAAAGAAGTGTTGGGCCCACGCTTGGCATTGCCGCTGCGCGGGTTCGTTCTCCGACGCACCTTCTCCGTTCCACCTGACGCACCTTTGGCTGACTTTATCGCCGCCGCCCGTAGCCACCCCGTTTTCGAGATCGTCGAGGCTCGCCCTGTGTAGTCGACTTGCCGGAACGCTAAGTAATGTCGCCCCGTTGGCGTGAAATCGCTATTACACCCACAAAGCCGGATCGTACATTCATGATATGAGTTCATTTCAATTTCCCCCCTATTCTTGACGGTTTGCCGAAACCCCACCGCTCGGCTAAAATCCTTCACGGCCCAATTGACCTCTTCCGTTGCGCCTCCTCACATGGGACTTCTTGACGAACTGAATCCGCGGCAACGCGAATGTGTCCTGGCCGCGGAGGGACCCGTGCTGGTGCTGGCTGGGGCCGGCAGCGGCAAAACACGCGTCATCACCTACCGCGTGGCGCACCTCATCGCCCAGGGTGCGCCCGGCGACTCCATCCTCGCCGTCACTTTCACCAACAAAGCCGCCGGGCAGATGAAGCAGCGCGTGCTGGACCTTCTTTCCCGCAGCGGCCTGCACGCCGGCGAGCCGTGGGTCTCCACCTTTCATTCCTTTTGCGCCCGCCTGCTCCGCCGCGAGGCCACACGCCTTGGACTGCGCCGCGATTTCGCCATCTACGACGACGATGACCAGCTCGCCGCCGTCAAAATGGCCCTGCGTCAAATTGGCGGCGAAGAAAAGAGCGTCACGCCGCGCAGCCTGCTCGACAAAATCAGCGACGCCAAGAACCGCGGCGCCTCCCCCCCGTGATGACGACGACATTCGCCGGCGCTGGACCGAGCGCTTCCGCTACCTGCAAGTGGACGAATACCAGGACACCAACCGCGTGCAGTACGAGCTGGTGCATCTCCTCGCCGGCAGCCGCCGTAATTTGTGCGTGGTGGGTGACGAAGACCAGGCCATCTACGGCTGGCGCGGCGCCGACGTCGGCAATATCCTGCGCTTCTCCGACGATTTTCCCGGCGCGCAGGTGATTCGCCTGGAGGAAAACTACCGCTCGACGCAGAGCATCCTCGACGCCGCGCTCGGCGTCGTGGGGAAAAACGTCAAGCGCCTGGGCAAGACCCTCACCGCCACTCGCGGAAAGGGACCGGCGCTACGCTACTTTGAATCGCGCGACGCCGCCTCCGAGGCGGAATACGTCGCCGGAGAAATCTTCAACATCCAGCGCCGCGAGTTCGACGCGCATTGCGCCGTGCTATACCGCACCAACGCGCAGTCCCGCGCCTTTGAAGAAGCCATGCGCCGCGTGGGGATCCGCTACCGCGTCGTCGGCGGCTTCAGCTTTTACCAGCGCGCCGAGGTGAAAGACGCTCTTTCCTATTTGCGCCTGGTGCTCAATCCGGATGACGATCTCGCGCTGCTGCGCATTCTCAATACTCCTCCGCGCGGCATCGGCAAGACCACGGAAGAGGCCCTGCGCAAACTGGCCGAACTCCACAAATCTTCACTTTGGACTGCGCTCGAGGAAATGGCTGCGTCCAAGGCGATGCTGCGCGAATTCCGCACTCTGATTCTCGATCTGCGCGCCGAGGCGGAGAAGACGCCACCCGCGGAGTTGTTGCGGCACATCCTCGACCGGACTGGCTATATCGACCTGCTCGAGCAGCGCGACAACGTGGAAGACACCGCACGCGCCGAAAACCTTCAGGAGTTGGTCAACGCGCTCGCCGAACATACCGACCGCGGCGAAGATCTTTCCGATTTTCTCCACCAGGCTTCGCTGGTCAGCGATGCCGACGACTACGACGAGAACGCACAGGTCACGCTCATGACCCTGCACAGCGCCAAGGGGCTCGAGTTCGAGCATGTGTTTCTTGCCGGCATGGAAGAAGGCCTCTTCCCGCACAGCCGTTCCCGGCAGGACGCCGACCAGCTCGAAGAGGAGCGCCGCCTGTGCTACGTCGGCATGACCCGCGCTAAAGAAACGCTGACGCTCACTCGCGCTGTGTACCGCCGCATCTACGGCAACGAAGAGATGGAACGCTCCGAACCTTCCCGCTTTCTGAGCGAAATTCCCAGCGACTTGATCGAATCGGCCCCCGGCTCGCTCGCCGCCCCTGGTGAAACGCGCCGCTACGAGCCCGACCCCGAATACGACGCCGAGGAATTCCGCCGCCGCCGTGTGTACTCCCAGCCGCCCGCTCGGCGAGCGGCCGCCGCGACGCGCCGTCCGCGCAAGGACGACAACCCGCTCATCGGCGCGCGCGTCCGCCATCCCACCTATGGCATGGGCACGATTGTGGCCGTGGAAGGCGACGAGGGCGACCGCAAGTTCACGGTCAGCTTCACCGACCACGGCGTGAAAAAGCTCATGGAGCGTTTTGCAAACCTTCAACTGGCTTGACGCATCGCACAAGTGTTCGCGGCTTGCGCTCTTCGCAGCGGTTGCACAACTGCTTTGGGCCATGTAGAGTTTCCCCACTTCGACGACGGGGGCACAGTGGGCTCACAACTTTTTCGCACGAAAAGCATTGACCGGCTCATCGCGGACTCGGAAGATCCGGAACGCCGGCTAAGGAAAACCCTCGGCGTGCTGGCCCTGACCGCCCTCGGCGTGGGCGCCATCATTGGCACCGGCATCTTCATCTTGACGGGCACCGCGGCCGCCGGCGAAGTCGTGCAGGATGCCTCCCTGCTGAAGGCCCCGCTGCTGGACGTGCTGCTGCACGGCAAAGCCGCCGTCAGCGTCATGGGCCGGCCGGGCGCCGGTCCCGCAATTGCCCTCTCCTTTTTCGGCGTGGCCATGGTCTGCGCTTTGGCCGGGCTGTGTTACGCCGAACTCGCCTCCATGATTCCCATCGCCGGCAGCGCTTACACCTACACGTACGCCACGCTCGGCGAATTGGTCGCCTGGATCATCGGCTGGGACCTGATCCTTGAGTACGCCGTATCCAATATGGCTGTTGCCGTGGGCTTCTCCGCGTACGTGGATAGTCTGCTGCAAAGTTTCGGCATCCATCTCCCCGCGGCTCTGGCCACCCCTGCTTACACGCCGCAGGGCGGCTGGCATCTCAACTTCAATCTGCCCGGTTTCATTGTGGTCATGCTGCTCACGTGGCTCCTGGTCAAAGGCATCAAGGAATCCGCTGAGGCCAACAGCATCATGGTCGGCGTGAAGCTTGTGGCCATCTGCATTTTTATTTTTGCCGCCGCGAAATACATCCAACCGGCAAACTGGAAGCCCTTCATGCCCAATGGTTGGCAAGGCGTGCTCACGGGCGGCTCGATTGTGTTTTTCACCTACATCGGCTTCGATTCCGTTTCCACGGCCGCCGAGGAATGCAAAAACCCTAAACGCGATCTCCCGCTGGGAATTCTTTTTTCGCTGCTGATCTGCGCGGTGTTTTATGTCACGGTCGCCATTGTGCTCACCGGCATCCAGCCCTACAAAATCTTTCTCGGCGATGCCGCGCCGGTGGCCACGGCGCTGAAAAACATCGGCCTCGACTCCGTCCAGCGCGTGGTTACCGTCGGCGCGCTGACCGGCATGATTTCTTCCCTGCTTGTGTTTCAGTTGGGCCAGGCCCGCGTGTGGTTCGCCATGTCGCGCGATGGCCTGTTGCCCCGGACATTTTCCAAAGTGCATCCCCGCTACCGCACGCCCTATGTGGCCACCTGGGTGGCTGGAATCTTCGTCGGAATCCCCGCCGGCATTTTCGACATCGGCACGCTGGCCGACCTCTCCAACATCGGCACCCTATTCGCGTTCGTGCTCGTTTCGATTTCGGTGCTGGTGCTTCGCCGCACGCAGCCGGACCGCCCGCGGTCATTCCGTGTGCCCATGGCCTGGCTGATTGCTCCCCTTTCTGTGTTTTTCTGTTTTATCCTAATGGCGGGGCTGCCGTTGGAGAATTGGATCCGCTTCATCGTGTGGCTGGCCATTGGTCTGGTGATTTATTTCACCTACAGCCGCAAGCGCAGCCAGTTGCGGGATGCGGAGGCGTCGGAAGGACAATGAGCGCGCGCTGGCAAATTCGGTTTTCGGGCGGAAAGGCTGCCGCAGCGGTCGTCGTCGCGTGCGCCCTGCTGGTCATGCCCGAAACCGCATCCGGCTGGGGCGCCAACGCGCACAAGTTAATCACAAATAAGGCGGTGGATACTCTGCCCCCCGAATTGCGCCCGTTCTTCGAGGCCAGGCGCAGCCTTCTTATGGAGAGTTCTGTCGAGCCGCTGGAAGCCATGTTGAGAAACCCCGCCGGGGAGCGCCGCAACCGTTACATCTACCTCGACCGCTACGGCCGATTCCCCTTCGACAATGTCCCGCGCGACTACAAAGCCGCCATCAATAAGCTCACCAAATCCAAGCTGGAAGCCAACGGCGTGCTCCCCTGGCAGATTGGTCTCTACAGCGAAAAACTCACCAACGCCTTCAAAGCGCGCAACTGGGATGAAGTGCGCCAATTCGCCGCCATCCTGGCGCATTACGTCGCGCAGGCCCACGACCCCTTTGCCACCACGGAGAATTTCGACGGGCGCCTCTCCAATCAAACCGGCGTGGACCAGCGCTTTAACTCCAAACTGGTGGACCGTTTCTCGCTGTTCTTTTTCATTCTCCCCAACGAGGCCGCGCACATCAGCGACCCGACCGACCACGCATTTGAAAGCTGCCTGAACGCGCATAGCTGGCTCGAGCAAATCCTGCTTGCAGACCGTCGCGCCCGCCGCGGGCTTCCCGACTATACCGACGAATACTACGACCGCCTCTACAACCAGGCCGGCGCCATCCTGATTCGCGGCGTTTCCGACGCGGCCACGGATGTCGGCTCCTACTGGCTGACGGCGTGGATTAACGCCGGGCGCCCGCAGCTTCCCGGAAAATGAACGGGCTCCATCGCCTCACGCGCGTCGGCATCCCATGACCCCGCTCGAACCCCAAGCAGCCCTGCGCGCCCTTCCGAAGGCTGAGCTCCATCTGCACCTCGAGGGCACGATCGAACCCGCCACTGTGGTGGAGCTGGCCGCGCGCCACGGCGTCACGCTGTCGGAAGCCGAAACGGTGGAGCGTTACCGCTACGCCGATTTCCGCGGATTCCTCGACGCCTTCAAGTGGGTCACCTCGTTCCTGCGCGAACCGGCAGACTTCGCTCTCATTACCCGGCGCATGGCGGAGAAATTGATTTCGCAAAATGTGGTGTACGCGGAGGTATTCGTCGCCGTCGGCATCTTGCTGCTCCGCCGCCAGGACGTCGAAGCTAATTTCCGCGCAATTCATGACGCCGGCGAGGAAGCGCGGAAAAACGGCGTGCGCTTGCGGTGGGTTTTCGACGCCACGCGGCAGTTCGGCCCGGACGCGGCCATGGAGGTCGCACGCTGGGCGGCGCGACTCAAAGCCTACGATGTCGTGGCTTTCGGAATTGGCGGGGACGAATTGTCCGTCCCGGCCAAGGAATTTCGTGCCGTGTACGATTACGTCGCCGGCCAGGGCCTCCACCGCCACATCCACGCCGGCGAGGTTGGCGGCCCACAGTCGGTCCGTGACGCCATCAACTTTCTGGAAGTCGAGCGCATCGGCCATGGCATCGGCGTCATGCACGACCCCTCGCTCATCGAGTCTCTAGTCTCAGCTCAGGTCCCGCTCGAAATCTGTCCCACGAGCAACCTGTTCACCGGCGCGCTGGCCCGCCAGCGCAACAATCCGGGCGCGCAGCTCGAGGATCATCCCCTGCGCGAGTTGTACCGGCGCGGCCTGCTGATTACGCTGGCCTCCGACGACCCGGCCATGTTCCACACCAGCCTCGACGCCGAGTACGCTGCCGGCTTGCGTCTGGGCCTCACGCTCGATGAAATGGTGCACATTGCTGCCTGGGGATTTGTTGCCGCCTTCCTCCCCTCGGAAGAAAAGACGGCCCTGCTCCACGCATTTCATTCCCAACGCGAGGCGCTCGGTCTATAATTTCGTCCATGAAAGCACACGTGTGGGTCATGTTGAAGCCGACCGTTCTGGATCCGCAGGGGCAGACCATTCAGCACGCGCTTGCGTCGCTCGGCTACGCGCAAG
>JACOSF010000295.1 GCA_016179005.1 Acidobacteriota bacterium
CTCGGCGGCGACGACATTGACAACGCCCTGCGCACCTCCGAATGGGAAGAAATCCGCAAGAGCGGGCTGAACGGATTTTCCCGCACGGGCGAAGACGCCCAGGTGCTCCGCGAAGCCGTTATTGCCGCCAAGCACGAGCTTTCGCTCTTGGACAAGACCTTCGTGAAATTCCCCGCGCCCGATGGCGGCTGGTACAAGCGCGAAATCACTCGCGAGGAATTCGAGCGCGCCATCGCCCCGATCATCGAGCGCACCATCGGCCCGGTGAAACTGGCGCTCGCCGACGCGCATCTCCAGCCTGCGCGGATCGAGGAGGTCGTGCTGGTCGGCGGCTCAACGCGCATTCCGCTGGTGCGCCGCCGTGTCGAAGACTTCTTCGGCCGCCAGCCGCACTTCGAGCTGAACCCCGACGAAGTGGTCGCGCTCGGCGCCGCGGTGCAGGCGGACATCCTCGAGACCGGCGTGAAGAACATGCTGCTGCTCGACGTCACGCCGCTGTCCCTTGGCATCGAGACGATGGGCGGCGTCATTGCCAAAATCATTCCGCGCAACTCCACCATCCCCGCCAGCGCCCAGGAGCTCTACACCACCGGCGTGGACAATCAGACCGGCATTGACATTCACGTGCTCCAAGGCGAGCGCGAGCTGGCCAAAGATTGCCGCTCGCTCGCGCGCTTCCAGTTGAAAATTCCGCCGGCGCCCGCAGGCCACGCGCGCGTCGAGGTAAAGTTCCTTATCGACGCCAACGGCATCTTGCAAGTCCACGCGCGCGACCTGCACACCGCCGAGGCTCGCTCGGTCGAAGTCCAGCCCAGCTACGGCTTGAGCGATACGGAAGTCGAGAAAATGCTGGAAGACTCTATCGAGTACGCCGAGCAGGATTTTTCCGAGCGGCAACTCATCGAGGCGCGCACTGAGGCGGAGAGCATCCTGCTGGCCACCTCCAAGGCGCTCGCCGACGACGTCGCCGCGGAGCTTGGTCAGGACGAGCGCCAAAACATCGACGCGGCCATTTCGCTGCTTCGCGCCGCCATGATGGGCGCCGATTACAAACTGATTCGCGCGCGCGTGGACGCGCTCAACCAGGCCACCATGCATCTCGCCGAATTGATGATGAACCGCGTCCTGCATGTCGCTGTCGAAGGCAAACGATTGGAAGAGGTGTGAAATGGGCGGCAAGAATCCTTACATCGAAGAAGCAAAATTCACGCCGGCGACGAAGAAGTACAAGCTCACCTTCATCCGCGACGGCAAGCCCACCGAGGTCGAAGTGGACCCGGAGAAAGTTCCTTACGGCCACGACGGCCTGCCCGGCAGCATCCTCGACATCGCCATGGGCTACCACATGGGCTTGGACCACGCTTGCGGCGGCGTCTGCGCCTGCTCCACGTGCCACGTGATCGTGCATGAGGGCAGCGAGTCCTGCAACGAAGCGACGGATGCTGAGTTCGACCAGCTCGACGAGGCTGCCGGCGTCACCGCCAAGTCGCGCCTCGGCTGCCAGTGCGTCCCCGACGGCACCAAAGACGTCATCGTCGAAATTCCCGAGTGGAATCGCAACTTCGCCAAGGAAGCGGACCACTGACGTAGCGCGGGCTTTACGCCCGCGCCTATTCTCGTAGGCGAGTTTGTTGCGGGTTTTCCGATTGTCGGTTTTCGATTTTCGTTTCTGCCAGCTCGTGGAATCCAATAGTCAGCGAATTTCTGTCAAGAAAGGAAGACTCATGCCCGGCACCATTGACTGGGACAACGCCGAAGAAATCGGCATCCAGCTTTGCGAAAAATTCCCGGACCTTGATCCGCTCAGCGTCCGCTTCACCGATCTGCACAAATGGGTGACCGAGCTCGCTGGCTTTTCCGGCGACCCCAAAATGTCCAACGAAGGCAAGCTCGAAGCCATCCAAATGGCCTGGTACGAGGAATTCCAGGACCGCAAGGGCTAAAAACACTGTTGTAGCGCGGGCTTTACGCCCGCGCCCAAATTGCTGGTGTAACCTGAATTGCCGGTGTAGCGCGGGCTTTACGCCCACGCCGAACTTGTTGGTGTAGCCCGAATCGCCGGTGTAGCGCGGGCTTTACGCCCGCGCCCAAATTACTCGAACCTTCTTGCCGTCCTACTGCATCTATTCAATCCGTAACCAAAACGCAAAGGACACGCCGCCCATGAAAAAGTCTCTGCTGCTGATTGCTCTGTTCGCGCTGGTTTGTGCCGCGCCGTCGTTCGCGCAAAATGCCGCGAAGAAACAGCCCGCGCCGGCTGTAAAACCCAAGGTCGAGGTGGCCACTTTCGCGGGCGGCTGCTTCTGGTGCATGCAGCCCCCGTTCGATTACGCCAAGGGCGTGGTC
>JACOSF010000079.1 GCA_016179005.1 Acidobacteriota bacterium
CAAGGCCAGCCTGAATCGGGGCACGTCTGGAAGATTGCCTCAGAGACTTTGCGCCGGATGCACCTGGACACGCTCACCACGGCGAAGGTAAAACACTTCGTCCTGCACAGCGCCCGGCACACCTTCCTGACTCGTCTTGGAGCTTCCGGCTGTGACGCTTGGACGCTGGCAAAGGTCGCGGGGCATTCCAATATCCGCGTGAGTGCTCACTACGTCCACGCGCAAGAAGCGACTCTCGAAGCAGCACTGTCGCGCCTGAATCGTCTCCCTCAACAGACGGAAGAGGCCGAAGAGCCGAAACTTCTACCCGCCGCGCAAGGTGTGTAATTTTGCTGTAGGGACTTTCTCACTGGTTTGCGTTTGCAACGGGTAGCAAGCGGTTGCTGAGCGGAGATCGTCCGCGATTGTTTTCAATCACTTTCACGTCTATGTACTATAGAAAAAGCCCCTGAAAATTCTAGGATGGATGACCCCAGGCCCGGCCCGCCTAGGCCGGGACTACTAAGCGTACTTTGAGGGCTCCCGTTCCCAGGCGGGGGCCCTCACGCTTTCAAGGCTTGGCTGCGGCGGCGGCGAATGGGTCCACGCGCCTGAGCACGAAAATGCGCGCCTGGCCAAGCACGTGAGCCACCTGCGATTCCTTTAAGCGCGAAGCATCGTACTCGAAGGTGAGCAGCTTCTTCGTTTCGTCCACGCGAAAGCGCCGCAGGCCGTAGGTGTTCGCAAATGCTCCCAAGCGGCTCATTTGCTCTTCGGTGAGCGGCGATTGCAGTTCGAATGTTGCTTCCATCAAGGTCATGCCCGGATTATAGCAAAGCAAAACACCCGCGCTCGAAGGAATCGCGAAAACGCTTTGTCCGGCCGCTGCCCTGCGGCTGGCAGGGGTTGACGCTTTGGAATCCAACATTTGACTTAAGTGTTTGACGGCGGGTTGCGAGGCGTAGGCTATTACTCCGCGGAAGTGGGGGAATCTGCAGTGGGCATACGGCAACCTGGGATCGAGTCAGTCAGCGGCACGGTGGCAACGGCGACGCAAGCCGAACGGCGCCGAGGCAGCCGCCTCGCTCTGCACCTTAAGTTTCTTGTGCGTCCTTCCGCCGTCCTTGCGAATGATTGTGAAGAGGAATGCACGACGGTGAACATTGCGCGCGACGGATTCTATTTTCTCTCCACCCCTGAGTTGTACCGGAGGGGAATGCAGTTGAACGTGACCTGGATTTACTCGCCTCTGCCTGAAAGCCCGCGACCGAATTATGTCGGCAAGATCGTGCGCGTGGACACTCTCTCCCAGCATCGCTGTGGTGTTGCGGTGCAATTGGTGCAGCCCATCTTCGCCTGAGCCGCGCTTGCAGTGCTCGCCATTTGATTGACTTCCATCTTCGTGCCACCTACGATGCCCGCGATATGGGGGCTTCCGCATCGAACCGCCTCGTCCGCTGGAGCGTCGTTCTTGCCGCCGGCTTGCTCATTCTTCTGTTGCCGCGCCCGGCTGGCGTGAGCGAACAAGGCTGGCGGCTGCTGGCCATTTTTGTCGCCACGGTGATTGGTCTGATCGCGCAGCCGCTGCCCATGGGCGCGATGACCCTGCTGGCGATCACGCTGGCAGGGCTGACGAAAACCGTTACGGCGGAGATGACCTTCTCCGCGTTCGCCAACCCGACCATCTGGTTGATTGTGGCGGCGTTCCTGTTTTCGCGCTCCGTGGTGAAAACGGGGCTCGGCCGGCGCATCGCGTTTTTGTTTGTGCGCTGGTTCGGAACCAGCTCGCTGCGGCTGGGGTATGCGCTAGCGGGCGCGGATCTGGTGGTATCGCCGTTCATCCCGTCGGACACCGCGCGGGCGGGCGGCATCATTTTCCCCATCGCGCGGAGCCTGGCGGAAAGTTACGACTCGCATCCCGGCCCGACGGCGCAGCGGCTGGGCGCGTATCTGATGCAGTGCGCCTATCACATCGGCTGCACCACCGCGGCGATTTTCCTGACCAGCATGGCCGCCAATCCTCTGGCCGCAAAATTCGCCAAAGACACCGCCAATGTGGACCTCACCTGGAACACGTGGGCGCTGGCGTCGTGCGTGCCGGCGGCTATCTCTGTCTGCCTGCTGCCGTGGCTGATTTTTCGCCTAGATCCGCCGGAGTTGAAGAGCACGCCGGAGGCCCGCGCGATGGCGCAGCGGGAATTGCAGGCCCTCGGGCCGATGGCGCGGCAAGAAGTCGCGCTGGTGGCGATCCTGATCGCTGTCATCGCTGGATGGGTGACGCAGAAATGGCATGGATTGCATCCGGCGGTGATTGCCTGCGGCGGCGTCTCGCTGATTGTGCTCAGCGGCGTGATTGACTGGGACGACGTGATCGGCGAGCGGCGCGCCTGGGACGCGCTGCTCTGGTTTGGCGGGCTGATCATGATGGCCGGCGGACTGAATCAACTTGGCGTGATTCGAGCATTCACCGATGCGCTCGCTTCGGGCCTGCAGGGCTGGAGCCCGCTGGGTGCGCTGGTGGCGCTGGTGCTGGCGTACACATACGTTCACTACGGCTTCGCATCGATGACCGCGCACATCACCGCGTTGTACCCGGCGTTTCTGCTGCTGGCGGTGGCCAACGGCGCGCCGGCGCTGGTGGCGGCACTGGCCCTGGCATTTTTTTCCAACTTGAACGCGTCGCTCACGCATTATGGAACCGGCCCGGCGCCGATTTTCTTTGGGTCGGGTTACGTCAGCCAAGTCACCTGGTGGCGAGTGGGCTTCGTGGTGGTGCTGTTCAATCTGGCTGTGTGGCTGGGCCTGGGGCTGGTGTGGTGGCGGCTGCTGGGCCTGTGGTAGGACAAGCGCGCACTCCTTCCCGCGCCAAACCAAGTGTCTTTCCCGGCGTCTAAAAGGATGGCGGAAGGGTCCGCCTCTTGTGGGGTCAACGCGGCCTGTGAAGGGAACAATTCTCCCGGCGCTGCGTATTATCTGGTAGTAGCGAAACCGAACGGGGAGAGGTACACGAACATGGCAGGGAATGGCAAGAACGGGAAGAAACGCCGACGCTGGATCTGGATCAGTGTGATTGCCGTGGTGCTGATTGCTGTCATTGCGGGCGGTGCGGTCGCGCTGAAGCCCAGCAAGGAAATTGATCCGTCCAAGCTAGCTGCGGTGGAGAAAGGCGATATCGCGCGCTCCGTGGTGGCCACCGGAAAAATCCAGCCGCTTTTTAAAGTGGAGATTAAGTCCAAGGCGAGTGGAATCGTGAAAAAACTTTACGTGGACTACGGCGAGCGCGTAAAGGCCGGCCAGTTGCTCTGCGAGCTCGACAAGGAAGAGCTGCAGGCGCGGGTGCGCGAGGCGCGGGCCACGATGCAGGCTACACAGGCCGCGCAGGAATCCGCCAAGGCGGCGCTTGAGCGTAATCAGGTGGAAGCGGAAGGCCCCGATGTGCCCTTCCTGAAAAAGAATATGGACCGCGCGCAGGACCTCTATAAAGACGGCCTGGTGGCCAAGTCGGCGGTGGAAGATACGGAAAAGGCCTATCAGATGTCGTTGAACAAGCAGACGTCGGCGCTGCGCAGCGTGGCGCTGGCGCGCGCCGAGCTATCGCGCTCGGGGGCGCAGGTGGCCCAGGCGCAGGCGGCGCTGGATCGCGCGGAAACCGACTTGCTCAATTCCACCATCGTGAGCCCCATGGACGGCCTGGTGCTCTCGCGGGACGTCCAGGTGGGTGACGCGGTCAGCTCCATTCTGGTGAACGGCTCGCAGGCCACGCTGATCATGACCCTGGGCGACGTCAGCGAAGTTTATGTGCTCGGCAAGGTGGACGAGGCGGATATCGGCAAAGTCTATCTGGACCAGACGGCGCGCATCGTGGTGGAGTCCTTCAAGGACAAAAAGTTCAACGGCAAGGTGACGAAGATTTCTCCGCTGGGCAAAGAGAAGGATAACGTCACCACCTTTGAAGTGCGCGTTTCGATTCTCAACCCGGGCGGCGAACTCAAGGCCAACATGAGCGCCAACGCCGAAATTATCCTCGAGGAGAAAAAGGGCGTGCTGCTGATTCCGGAATCGGCGGTGATCTACGACAAGGACCGCAAGGCCTCGATTGAAATCCCGGATCCCAAGGCCGAAAAGGGACGTACGAAGAAAGAAGTGAAGCTGGGCATCTCCAACGGTGTGAAGACCGAGCTTGTCTCCGGGTTGAACGAAGGGCAAAAGGTTGTCTTGCAGTAGCGAATTTGCAGGGGCACGCTGCCGCGGCCCGGGGGGCGCGCCCCTGCGTCATGCTCGCCGATCGCGAACCACGAAGTTCTGACCATGGTATTCCGGGACCTCCTCGCCGATACACTGCGCACGCTGTGGTCGCACAAGCTGCGCACGTTCCTCACCATGTTCGGCATCGCCTGGGGAATTATTTCCATCACGCTGATGGTGGCCGCGGGCGAGGGCCTGCGCATCGGTCAGCAGCGCCAGAATGAAAATTTCGGCAAAGACATCATCATTGTTTTTGCGGGGCGCACCAGCCTGCAAGTGGGCGGGCAGCGCGCCGGCCGGCGAGTGTGGTGGGAAGACAGCGACGCCGCGGTGGTGCAAAGGGACTCTCCGGATTGCGCGTACGTGCTCCCCGAGCTGGGCAATATGGCCGCCATCCGCAGTCCACACAACAATGCCAATCTTCTGGTGACGGGATCGTGGCCGCCGTTTGCCGAGCTGCGCTCGATCCGCCTGGGCCAAGGGCGTTTCTATTCGTGGGAAGACGAAGCGCAGGGCCGGCACGTGGCCTTCCTCGGCAGCGACGCGAAGAAGCAACTCTTCGGGACGCGCGAAGCGCTGGGCGCCACCATTTGGATCAAAGACATCCCCTACAGCGTAATCGGGGTGATGCGGGAGAAGAATCAGAATTCGAGCTACGACGGTCAGGACGTGCAGAAAGTTTTTATACCGTTCCGCGTGATGATTCAGGAGATTCCCAACGTGCCGCCGTCGGCGCCGCGGTCGATTGACCGGCTGCTCGTTGCGCCGAAGTCGTGGGAGAGCCACGAAGCCTGCAAGGCGCAGGTGCGGCGGGCTCTGGGCCGCCTGCACAATTTTGATGCGCGCGATAAGGAAGCCGCGGGCATCTGGGACACCGTGGAGGACGCCAAAGCGTTCCGCATGATCGTGGACGGCATGGAATATTTTCTCGGGGCCATCGGCGTAACGTCGCTGTTCCTCGGCGGCATCGGGGTGATGAACGTGATGCTG
>JACOSF010000080.1 GCA_016179005.1 Acidobacteriota bacterium
CTGCCCAACACGCTGGGCCCCAAGCAGGACATCATTCTGGTGGTGTTGCGTGGCGGGCTCGCCGACTTCAACGGCGTGGTGGCGGGCATGAGCGGCAGCCCGGTGTACATCGAAGGCAAGCTGGCGGGCGCGCTCTCCCTGCGGTTCGGGCAATTCAGCAAGGAAGCCATCGCCGGCGTGACGCCGATTCAGAATATGTACGACGCCGACCCGCCTGCAAGCGGCCCGCCACAGGCGGGCACCGAGGCAGTTCCACCGCCTGCCGCAGGCGGGCCGAGCGAATCCGCAGCGGCAACGCAGATTGCCCTGCCGGCGGAGATGGCGCGGCGCGTGGGCGCGGGCGACGGGGGCTACCTGACGAAAATCGATACGCCGCTGGTGTTCTCCGGCTTTCATCCGGAAGTGATTCAGCGGTTCGGGCCGCAGTTTGCCGCGTATGGAATGGTGGCGACGCAGGGCGGGACGGCGCCGGCGAGCGCCGACGATGCGCAGATCAAGGGCGGCGACATGGTCAGCATGGTGCTGGTGAAGGGCGACCTGTCGCTGCAAGCGTCGTGCACGGTGACGGCGGTGGTGGGCGACCGCGTGTTTGTGTGCGGGCATCCGCTGTTTTCGTACGGCAATGTGTCCATGCCGCTGGCGCGGGGGCGCGTGGTGACTACGCTGGCCTCCACGTTTAATTCCTTCAAGATTGTGAACGCGGGCGGGGTGATCGGCCGCGTCACGCAGGACCGCACGACGGCGGTGGTGGGACGCCTGGGATCGGCGCCGCGGCTGATCCCGGTGGAGCTGACCATCGCCACGCCCTCGCAGGAAAAGAAATTTCTCTTCGAAGTGATGGAGCACACCAAGCTGACGCCGCTGCTGGTGGCCATCGCGACCATGAACGGAATCGTCACCAACACGGCTTACAGCGAGGGCATGACGTTCCAGCTTTCCGGGGGGATCGACATCGAGGGCCACAGCCGCGTGAACCTGGAAAACATGTTCGCGCCGACGGACCAGGCGGTGCCGGACGGGATGTGGATCGCGCTGAGCGTGCAAAATATTTTTACGCGCATCTTCACGAATCCCTACGAGCGCGCCAAAATCGAAAAAGTGGCGTTGCGGGTGGACAGTATTCCGGAGCGGCGCTGGGCGACCATCGAAAGCGCGTGGAGTGAAAAGAGCGAAGTCTCGGCCGGCGAGCAAGTGGACGTGAAGGTGCTTCTGCGGCCGTACCGGGGGGCGCCGTTCATGCGCACCGTTCCGATCCAGATCCCCACGCAGGCGGCGAAGGGCCCGTTGCGGATCGTGGTAAGCGACGGGGATTCGCTGAACCGGATGTCGCGGATGTTTTCGCAAGGGCCGCAGGGCCGGCTGGCGGGGCTCGAGCAACTCATCACGCTGATGAACCGGGAGCGGCGGAACAGTCGGCTGTACGTGACACTGATCCAGCCGACACCGACGCTGCTGGTGGAAGAAAAAGAGCTGCCCAACGCGCCGCTGTCGCAAATCAACGTGCTGGACCAGCGGCGGACGCCGGGGAGTTCCCTGCTGCTGCGCGAGTCCACCGCCGGAGAGTGGTCGCTGCCGCTGAACCAGGTGATCGCGGGGCAGTACACGCTCACGGTCTCGGTGAAGTAGTTTCCTTCGGGGGCCAGCGCCCCTGAAAAAGAAAAAAAATGCCGCGCATTCGGCGGGGCCCTTCGACTTCGCTCAGGACAAGCTGAAGCCCCGCTCGACAAGGAGCCTCATGTCACGAGTCACCCGAATCAGACTGGCGTGTCTCGCCGCAGCGGCGGTGCTGATGGCCGCGGGCGCAGGCGCCGAGCGCACGCGCATGTGGCGGCAATCGAACTACGACGAGTTCGAGAAGGGGACGGCGAAGGGCGTGGCGCTGCGGAGCCGCGATTTGCGCATTTCTCCGATCCCAACATGGCCTACCTCTGGGCGTTGCGGCTGAATTCAAAAGGCGCGCTGTATGCGGCGGGCGGGTCGAACGCCAAGGTGCTGCGGTTCGACGACAAAGGCACGGCGACGACCGTATTCGAGTCGCAGGAGATGGCGGCGCAGGCGCTGGCCATCGATGCGCGGGACAACATTTACGTGGGCACTTCGCCGGACGGCAAGGTGTACAAGATCCCCGCGCCCGACGCGAAGGGCCAGAGCGGCAAGGCCACGGTCTTCTTCGAGCCGAAAACCAAATACATCTGGGACCTGCTGGTGGACGCGTCAGGCACGGTGTTTGTGGCCACCGGCGACAAGGGCGAAGTGTTTGCCGTGTCGCCGGACGGCAAAGGCGTGCTCTTTTACAAGAGCCTGGAAACGCACATCCGTTCGCTGGCGATGGACGCAAAAGGCAGCCTGCTGATCGGCACGGAGCCGAACGGCCTGGTGGCGCGCGTCTCCATGACCAATCCGGCCGGAGCAGACAAACCGGAACAGCGACCGGCGTTTGTGCTGTACGAGACAGAGAAGAAGGAAGTGACGTCGCTGCTGGTGGATCCCGCGGGAAACATCTACGCCACGTCGGTGGGAGAAAAGCCGCGGCCGAGCCCGGGGATGCCGCAGGTGCAGCAGTTCGTGCCGCAGACGACGGTGACTTCCACCGGGCAGACGGTCACGACGACCGTGCCCATGCCCGCCGGGCAGCAGGCCGCACCGTTTATGCCATTCCCGTCGCTGACTGGCGGGAGCGAGGTGTACCGCATCACCCCGGACGGCGCGCCGGAGTCACTGTGGAGTTCGCGCGAAGACCTGGTGTATGCGCTGGGGCTGGGGACGGCGGGCAAGCTGCTGCTGGGCACCGGCAACCGCGGGCTGGTGATTCAACTGGAAGGCAAGCGCACCTATGCCACTCTGCCGAAGACGGCGGCGGCGCAGGTGACAAGCCTGGCGGCCGGCGCGGGCGGAAAAATTTTTGTGGCCACGGCCAACCCCGGAAAAATCTTCGCGCTGGGCCCGGAGTTAGAGCCAGAGGGCAGTTTTGAATCGCAGGTGTTCGACGCGAAGATTTTTTCGCAGTGGGGGCGCTTGAGTTGGTGGGGAGATAATGGCGCCACCGACGGCCACGTGGAGTTCTACGTGCGCACGGGGAACACGTCGAACCCGGAAAAGAACTGGAGCGCGTGGGCGGGACCCTACAACGATCCGAAGGGATCGAGCGTGGACTCTCCCGCCGCGCGATTCGCGCAGTGGAAGGTGGTGTTCAAGAATCCCGCGGCGCCTCCCGCTGCCGCGGGAAAGCCCGCGCACACGGAAGCGATGTCGCCGGTGCAAGGAATGCCCACGAGTATTTCCTGGGTAAGCCTGGCGTATCTGCCAAAAAACGTGGCGCCCACAGTGGATGGTATCACCGTGCAGATCCCCGGCGTGCGCGTGCAGGGTTTCCCGGGCCAGCAATCCGCCCCTGGCGGACAGCAGCCGGCGCAACTGCGGATGCCTCCGACGACCTCCAGCGTGCCGGGGATGATCATCTCTCAACCGCAGCAACAGGCGCAGCCGCCGCGCTTCGATCCGCCGCCACAGGGCCTCACACAGCGCGGCTATCAAAGCGTGCTGTGGAGCGCGCGGGACGAGAATGACGATGACCTCATCTACCATCTGTACTATCGCGGCGAGGGCGAGACCAAGTGGAAATTATTGAAGGACCGCGTCGAGCAAAAATATTTTTCCTGGGAATCGAACATCCTGCCCGACGGCGCCTACTACCTGAAAGTGGTGGCCTGCGATTCACCTTCCAACCCGCCCGCCGACATGCTGTGCAACGATCGGGAGAGCGACCGGTTTGAAGTGGACAACACGCCGCCCCGGGTGGAAGGCCTGCGGGCCGAAACGGCCAACCCGGATACGCGCATCCGGTTCGACGCCAAGGATTCGTTCAGCGCGATTGTGCGCGCCGAGTACAGCCTGGACGCCGGGGAATGGAAGCTGGCGTTTCCCGTGAATCGCCTGAGCGACGCGCCGTCGGAGAGCTACGAGATCGCGTTCAGGGATCTCGGGGCGGGCGAGCACACCATGGCCGTGCGCGTGTTTGACCAGTACGAGAATTCGGCGAGCGCGAAAGTGACGTTTACCGTGGAAGTGGCAAAGAAGAAGTAGGCCGCAGGAAATGTGTCCGACTGCGTTCTTTGCAGTCAATTATTTCTTCCGGTGAGCGGATTCTTCGTCCCGATTCCATCGGGACTCGGAATGACAACCCCTCCCAAGATCGTCCGGAGCGATTAGGCTTCGGCGACGATGGTCTCGAAGCGCTCGATCTGGGCGGCGACGGCGGTGCGGCCGTCCGCCTTGCCATCGGGCTCGACGCGGATCACGCGGCCAATGCAGCGGATCTTCATGGCCACGCTGCCGGTGACTTCCGATGGCATGGTGAAGGAAAGTTCGATGCGCGTTCCCGGCTTCATGGGGCCGGTCATCTGGAAGTAGAGCCCGCGCTCGGAAATGTTGATGGAATCCGCGCTGACCATGAAGGGCGTGGCGCCCTCGACAGGGCGAAGTTTTACGGGCACCTTCGCGGGAATCCGAGGCGCGCTGCGACGATTCTCTTCACCCATGCGAGTCTCCTCCGCGGAAATTGGTTCCCCCGGCGTAACGCCCGGAGAGGGCGCATTATGACATTTCTCTGTGCCGGTGGGAAGAAGCGTTCTGCACATGGAAAATAGTTTGCGAAGCAGGCCGAGAAAAACTGTAGGTGAGCAAAGTTGTCAGATTGTTCCGTACATCTTGTGCAAAGGGTTGCACATTTCGGAACGGGCAAGACACCAGCGGAAGCCTGGCAACCAAGTCCCAGATGGAAACCTTACACATCCTCCTTGCTGGGGCCTGCAAACTCAACATTCTGAATGACAAACCGTCAAGGATGCTCCTAGAATAGCCGCGCGTTTCTGGAAGAGAGATTGCTCATTGCTGTAGAGAAGTTGAGGGATTCCGAGAATGCAGCTTTACGACAAGTTGAAGCCCCTGCTCGAGGAATACAACCGACTCAGCGACGAGTGGCGGGCTCTGGAACCTTGGCTGGCGGCGCAAAATCCGTCCTGGAACTTCCGTCACCGCGAGCTGAATGAGCGGCGGAAGGAGCTGCAGTCGCAGATCCAGCAGCTCACACAGTTAGACCGCCGGCTAATCAACTAAGACTTCGCAGCGACACCGGGCCATCCCATCTTCCGAGCCGCCCGCCGCGGGCGGGCGGCGCACAACTGTATCAGCCAACGGGAGACCTATGAGTGCCGCCAGTTTGAAATCCCCTGACCTTCCCGATTTGGAAACCATCCGCGAAGCACGCTGCCGCATTGCGCCGCACATCCATCGCACGCCGGTGCTGACGTGCGCGTCTCTGGATGAAATGGCCGGCGCGCGGCTGTATTTCAAGTGCGAGAATTTCCAGAAGTGCGGGGCGTTCAAAATCCGCGGGGCGGCGAATGCGATTGCGTTGCTCAGCGAGGAGGAAGCGCGGCGCGGCGTGGTGACGCATTCCTCGGGCAACCATGCGGCGGCGCTCTCGCTGGCAGCGCGCGCGCGGGGGGCGACAGCGTGGATCGTCATGCCTTCCAACGCGCCGGCGATCAAGAAAACCGCCGTGCAGGCCTACGGCGGGCGGATCACGGAATGCGCGCCGACAATGGCCGCGCGCGAGGCAGCGGCGCGCGAAATCATCGAACGAACCGGGGCGGTGATGGTCCACCCGTACAACGATGCGCGCATCATCGCCGGCCAGGGCACGGCGGCGCTGGAATTCCTGGAACAGGTGCCCGACCTGGATTTCATACTAGCGCCGGTGAGCGGCGGGGGACTGCTGAGCGGAACGGCGATCGCTGCGAAAAGCCTTCGGCCGCAAATCCGCGTCATCGGGTGCGAGCCGAAGAATGCGGACGATGCCTGCCGCTCGCTGGCCTCCGGGCGCATCGAGCCGATGGAGCACCCGGACACCATCGCCGACGGGCTGCGCGCGTCGCTATGCAAGTTGACGTTTGCGGTGATCCGCGAGCGCGTGGACGAAGTGGCGCTGGCGAGCGAAGAGGAAATCGTCGAAGCCATGCGGCACGTGTGGGAACGCATGAAGATCATCATCGAACCGTCTG
>JACOSF010000306.1 GCA_016179005.1 Acidobacteriota bacterium
CCCGACGGCGCCATCTGGGTCAGCGGCACCAGCCACGTCATTCATTCCGTCGGCTTCGCCATGCAGCAGCTCGGCTTCAAGCTCTTGAACGACATCACCTGGGTCAAGCCCAATCCGCCACCCAATCTCTCCTGCCGCTACTTCACTCACGCCACCGAAACCCTTATCTGGGCTGCCAAAAACAAAAAGAGCCGCCACACGTTTCACTACCGGCTGATGAAGGAAACCAACGGTGGCAAGCAAATGAAGTCCGTCTGGCCGTTTTATCCGCCCTCCGCCGACGAAAAACGCTTTGGCAAGCACCCCACGCAAAAGCCTGTCGCTTTGCTCGAACGCATCCTCCTTGCCTCATCCAATCCCCACGACCTCGTCCTCGACCCTTTCATGGGCAGCGGCACGACCGCCATCGTCGCCATCCGCGCCTCTCGCTTCGTCATCGGCATCGAAGCCTTCCCAGAATGGAACTCGCTATCGCTGCGTCGGATTATCGCTGAATTAGTCTTTGTGCAGATTTGTGTTGATCTGTGTGGCGTTTCCGTGGATCGATCAGTGTTCGCGGAAACGCGGGCAAGGAATTGCGCGCACGTGGCCAAGCTCGTCCAGCAGGAACGCAAGTTTTACTTCGTGGGAACAAATCAGCGGGAAGTGATCTACTCAGTCGAAGCGGATTCGCTCGACGACGCTTGGCAAAAATTCCGCGCCACCACCCACTCCGGCAAAGAAATCCTCTTCGTCATCAAGACCGAAACAGAGATTTATCTCGCGCAAGGAACATGATCTAATTGCCCCGTGCAAAATCCGTCTTATTTCTTGGTTTCCGTTTCGACAGCGGAAAACCTCGAACTCTGCAAGAAGTATGCTCTAGCTGGCTTCCCAAGCGGTGCTAGTGGAGTTTGGACTTTTTGCGAGATTCAGGATGGAGACTTTCTTTCATTCCTGTACGGAGCGAGGGCCTACAACCTTTATCGAGTGTCGAAACGAGAAGCAATTAGAGACGCTGACAAGCTGCCTCCATGGAAACCGCTAACGTTCAAAGAGTCCGGGAAAACATACTTCTTTCCGTTCAGGTTGCAATTGCAGCCCGTCCGAATTTTTGCTGAGCCACTCGTAAGAGCGGAGTTTTCATATGTAGCAGAAAACCTTCTTCTTCGAGGCGGATACCGCAAGACCCATTTTCAAGCGGACCAGACCACATTGCAGAGTGTCTCGCAGATGGGAACCCTGTCCGAAGGTCGGCCCGAGCCACTTTCTTTGCCTGATTATGCCACTTTCAATCCGTCCTTCACTCGCAACACAAAGCTTTTGCGAAGTCCCGAAGTGTCGAGGTTCCAAGAAACGATCCTGCAGTCCGCTATCCGGCGGCACTTGTCGGAAGAGGTCACCCTCGCCAGTTTTCTTAGACGCCTCAATCTATCCACTCCACCTGCAGCTGCATTAGAGATTCTAGGAGAGAAAGCCTTGCCCCAGGGACACATCGACCTTCTGTTGAAGCAGCGTGTGCCTCTAGGAACGGCTCTGAACATCCCTATAGAAGTAAAACTGAACCGCGCTCAAGCCAAAGACGTATCGCAAGTGTGTGCATACATGAGCGAGCTAGGAGAGGAATGTCCCGTCGGCATTCTGGTGGCTGCAGAATTCAGTAAAAAGGCAGTCCGCCTTGCGAAAGAAAAGGGAATCAGATTGGTTAAATACGCTGTTAGTTTGGACTTAAGGGAACCCGTAGGTTTCGCCGAAATCCACCGAGCCCTCATGTTTGAGCCTGTAGAAAATTAACCTCGGAAACCAACAGGAACCGCCACGTCCGCGACAAAATCCGCCAGCAACTCCAATCCCGAAGCCTCGGGACTCCGCGACATGCACCTCCTCGAATTCCTCGGCCCCGGCTCCTACCGCCCGACCTAGCCCCGCCTCTGCATCTTGAATTCTGATTCACTCAATCGCTCAATCACTCAATGACTCAATCCTCTCCCACTCACCACTCGCCACTCTCTTTTTCCCCTTGACACGCCATTGACTATAAGCTATAATCTGTCAATGACTACCGCCTCCCAGCTTACCTGGTTCTCCACCTCTCATCCCTTCAACCCTTTAACGTCTAACCCTTGCCAAATGAATACGTTTATTCTCGCCCCCGCTAAGTCCTTATCCTGCCACTCTTACCGTTTCTTCGGCCGCTATCTCCTTATGCTGCCACTCTTACAAAAAGCACCGGGGTGGGGGGCTATCCGCGGGCCACGATTCGCGCACCGCGTTTTTCCGATACGACAGTTCGACCTTTCGACATTCCGGCTCTGTCACCCTGTCACTCTGCAACTCTGCCACTCTTTCCCCTTGCGAGGTTCCCATGAGTCACATTCCTAAGGAATCGGTCCGCTGTGAATTCACCTTCCCCAGTGGCCGCCGTTGTCGCCAAGTGCGCGCCAAGCCCGGCGCTTGCTATTGCTCAACCCACGGCACGCGACAGCAACAGCAGGAGGAAGCCGACCGCATCGGCGATGAAATCGTCGGCGCCGATGGCGCGCTCAACACGCAAGAAGGCATTCACAAAGCGCTCGCCAATGTCTTCTGCAATCTCGCGCGCAACCGCATCTCTGCGCGCAACGCCGCCGTACTCGGCTATGTCGGGCAATTGATGCTTGTCAGCCGGCCCTCCATCGAGCGCACCATCCAGTCCCTGCTCCCGGCCATGCAGCTCGCCATCAAGATCGGCCACCAGAACACGCAATCGCAAATCAAATCCGACGTGGCCCTGCGCAAAAACGCCTTGCTCGAACTGGAGATCCTCAACGGTTTCATGGCCCAATTCGAAATGTTCCGCGCCATGTCCCCGGAAGACATGCTGCGTTTCATGAGATTCTCCGCCGCCGCGTACTCGGACAAGAGCGTGGGCGTGACTGGCGCCCCGCCTTCGCCGGCGCCCCAGGGAACTCCCGCGCCCAAGCCGCAAGCAACACCCGATGCCAAAGCCTCGCCGGCCGCGCCGCCCGCGGACTCAAAATGATCTGCTTTCGCAAGTTTCGAGTTTCGAATTTCGCTTGCGCTGTTCGCTGCTCGCTTTGCGTTACAATCGTTGTTCATTGATGCGACGCAAATTTACCATTTTCGCGCTCGTCTTATTCGCGGCTGGTTGCCTGCCCGCGCAGACCTGGAAACCCATGGGCCCGCCGGGCGGAGACGTCCTTTCTCTCGCTGCCGACCCCAGCGACCCCAAGCGCCTCTATCTCGGCACGGCCGACGGCCACATCTTCGGTTCCACCGACACCGGCGAAACCTGGAAACTTCTCGGCCGCGCCGGCACGAGCTCCGACGGCGTCATCACCGCCATCCTCGTGGACCCGCGCAATCCCAGTCGCGCGAAAACAACGGCGGTGGCGGCGTCTTCAGCAGCGACGATGCGGGCATCACCTGGAAAAAATCCGGCCTCGACGAGCATGCCGTCCGCGCGCTGGCCCTGGCGCCGTCGAATCCCGATATCCTCATCGCCGGCGCGCTTGACGGCATCTATCGCTCCCGCGACGCCGCCCGTACCTGGCAACGCATCTCTCCCGAAAACCACGAAGAAATCCGCAACCTCGATTCCATTGCCATCGACCCGCGCAACCCCGAAATCATTTATGCGGGCACCTATCATCTCCCGTGGAAAACCGCCGACGGCGGCCGCACATGGAAACCGATTCACGACGGCATGATTGACGACTCCGATGTGATGAGCATCGTGGTGGACCGCACCAACCCGCGCCGCGTCTACGCCAGCGCCTGCTCCGGCATCTACCGCAGCGACGACGCCGGCGCACTCTGGCGCAAGATTCAGGGCATCCCCTACGCGGCGCGGCGCACGCAGGTCATCCGTCAGGACCCGCATCGCCCGCAGACCATTTACGCGGCCACCACGGAAGGCCTGTGGAGAACCAACGACGCCGGTGCGTCGTGGCAGCGCCTCACGCCGGCCGATTGGGTGATCAATGCGCTCGTGCTCGATCCCGCAAAGCGGGACCGCCTGGTCATGGGCACCGAGCGGCTGGGCGTGATGGTCAGCGATAGTGCAGGAAAACAAGCAGGAAAAAAAGACGGACAACAATTCCGCGCCGCCAACGACGGATTCTTCCACCGCCAGATTCTCGCGCTCGCGCTCGACCGCGAACGCCCCGAGCGCGTGCTCGCCGTGCTGGCCAACGCGCCGGAACCCGTGCTGGCCACGGACGACGCCGGGCGCACATGGAAACCCCTCGGCCCCGGCCTCAAGGCCGAAGCCGTGCGCCGCGTTTATGCTGTGCCCGGCGGATGGCTTGCTGCGCTCGACCGCGGCGGCCTGATGCGCTACGACCCCGGAAAATCCGCGTGGCAACGCATCGGCTCGGTGAGCGGCGAGCCCGCCTTCAGCTCGGAAGCAAATGCGCCGCCGAAAAAAGGGAGGAGAATTCCGGCAAGAATTGTGCGCGGTCCGCGGCCGTTAAGCCATGTCGTCCTGGACATGGCTTTCACGCGCGACGCGTGGTACGCGGCCACGGACGACGGCTTGCTCGTCTCGCGCGATCAGGGCGCTACGTGGGTCATCACGCCGGTTGGCCCCGTCGTGCTCCCCGCGCGCTCGGTGCGTGTTTCCCCGGACGCAAAAAGTTTCTGGATCGTCACCTTGCGCGGCATGGTTTTCTCCGGCGACGCCGGAGCCACGTGGTCCTGGCGCGACCTTCCTCTCGAAGCCGGCGGCGCTCTTCGCCTGGACGCAGCCGGAGAGAGCACGCTGCTCGCCACCGCGGCCAAGGGCCTGTACATCTCCCGCGATTCCGGCAGCACATGGAAACAGGCGGCCAACGGGCTGCCGCAGGCCCCCATTCAGGATCTTGCAGTGGTCGGCGACATTTTTCTTGTTTCCATGCAGGCCCAGGGTCTGTACATTTCCTACGACCGCGGCGCTTCGTGGATGCGCATCGAAGGCACGCTGGCCGAAGGCCGCTTTGCTGTGGTTACCGCCCCGAGGTTTCGGGACGAAGCCGCCTCGACTATTTACGCGGCGTCCTCCACCGAGGGGCTCTACGCCGTCGAACTTCCTGCAAAACTGGCTACGTCTTCGTCGCCGCCGCCGAGCCCCTAGCTTTCCGTGAGCCTGTACTTTTTACCAGGTGCGATGCGCATGAAATTTCATAACCCACTTTTTTTCAACGAGAAACAGGTTAACCCTCTGGCACGCGGCTTGCCTTCTAAGCTGCGTGTACAAGAGGAGGTTCCCATGAAAGGCTCACGAGTCTTTCTGCGTTCATTATATGTTTCGGCGCTGGTGCTGAGTATTGCGGCCTGCTCCAGCGTTCCGCAATCCAGCCAGGCCAAGGAGGGAAACAAAGCTGAGCAGCCGGGCATTCTCAGCAGCCTGCTGAAATCCGCGAAGCCCGTGGCGGTGCCCGCCGGCACAGAAATCGCCATCGTGCTCGACCAGTCCATCTCCAGCGAACAGGCGCGCTCCGGCGATCCGTTTGACGCTTCCGTTGCCGCGCCCGTTGTGGTCGATGGCAAGACCGTGATTCCCAAGGGCGCGCATGTGCAGGGCATCGTCGTCGAAGCGCGCGCCTCCGGACGCTTGAAGGGCGTCGCGCGTCTGCGTCTGGCCCTCAATTCTGTCGAGATTGCTGGCAAGAGTTACGATTTGCAAACCACTTCCTTGACCCGCTCCGGGCAGAACCACGACAAGCGCAACTGGGTGCTCATCGGCGGCGGCACTGGAGTCGGCACCGCTATCGGGGCCCTGGCAGGTGGAGGGAAAGGCGCAGCGATTGGCGCTGCCGTTGGCGCCGGCGCGGGCACTGCAACGGCTGCCGCCACCGGCAAAAAAGAACTGGTCCTCCCTGCCGAATCGCAGCTCAGCTTCAAACTGAGCCAGCCTGTATCCATCGAGGTGAAAAGCTAACCCCGGGCGACCCCAACGCCCAAGCCCCGCATTCCCACTTTGGGAATGCGGGGCTTCTCAATTGTGCAAGTCTTTGATATTAAACATGAAATCAATCGTTTGTAGATTGTTTTGCTAACCGCGAGTTTCATTGTGGTAGCATTCCTGTGTGTGTTGCGTCCCCGTGATTCCAGCTAAGTGATTGCTTTACTAGTAAGTGTACTGGGATTCTGAATTGGCACGGCCCGTGCTCCCAATCGGGCCGTGACGAACACGATGACCGACGAGATGGATGCCCCTCGCGAATCGGCGTCGCCCATCAGCAGCATTCTGATCGTGGACGACGAAGCCTCTGCCCGCGATTTGTGTGCGGACGTGGCTCGCGAGGCTGGTCTGCTGGTGCGCACCGCCACCACCACCGAGCAGGCCCTGGAAATCCTGGAACAATTCCCGGTAGATATCGTGCTGACGGACCTGAAAGTTCCTGCACTCGGCGGCATCGAATTGCTCAAGCGCGTGCGCGCCTCCCATGGGCAGTTGCCCGTCGTCGTACTCACCCAGTACGGCACCATCGAAACCGCCGTGGAGGCCACGCGCCTCGGCGCCGCCGACTACGTCACGAAACCTTTCCACGTGGATGAGCTGCGCAGCAAGCTCGACCGGCT
>JACOSF010000307.1 GCA_016179005.1 Acidobacteriota bacterium
CGGGCAGAAGGCCAGCCCGAGCGCAAAAGGCTCATAAAGGGAGCAGACATGGAGAAAACTGTCTCGGCGAGCGACCGGCCGGAACAGCCGGGACGCCGGCGCGTGCTTGGTTTTCTGGTGGGCTCCGGCGTGATGGCTTCGTTCGTGTCGTTTGTCTATCCGATTCTCAGCTTCGTCTTGCCGCCGCAGAGCGGCGAGCTGGACGCGGACACCGTAGCCGCCAAAGTGAATGAACTGGCCGCCAATTCCGCAAAGATCTTCCGCATGGGCAACCGGCCGGGGATCCTGGTGCGGACGGCCGACGGCGACTACCGCGCTTTCTCCGCCGTGTGCACGCACCTGAACTGCACCGTGCAATACCGGCAGCGCGAGCACGACATCTGGTGCGCGTGCCACAACGGCGTGTACAACCTGCAGGGCGCCGTGGTGAGCGGGCCGCCGCCAAAACCTCTGGAACAGTTCGAAGTCCATGCGCGGGGCCAGGACCTCGTGGTCACGCGAGAGTCGCGCACCTAATCCCATGCCACCCATGCTCAAGCTGCGCGACTGGTGGGAAGAGCGGTTCGGCACAGAGCTGTTCAGCTTTCTGTGGCACAAGCAGGTGCCGCGCCACAAGCACACCATCTGGTACTACCTGGGAGGGATGACGCTGTTCCTCTTCCTCGTGCAGGTGGTGACCGGCATCCTGCTGCTGCTGTACTACCGGCCGTCACCCCCAGAAGCTTTCGAGAGCGTGCAGTTCATCATGACCAAGGTGAAGTTCGGCTGGCTGATCCGCGGCATCCATGCGTGGGCGGCCAACCTGCTGATCTTCACGGCCATGGTGCACATGTTTTCCACGTTTTTCCTGAAGGCCTATCGCAAACCGCGCGAGCTGACCTGGGTGACCGGCTGCGCGCTCTTCTTTCTGTTCCTCGGCTTCGGCTTCAGCGGCTATTTGCTGCCGTGGAACGAGCTGGCGTTCTTCGCCACCAAAGTGGGAACGCAGATGATGGCGGCGGTGCCGGTGATCGGCACGTGGCTGCTCACGTTCTTCCGCGGAGGCGAGGAAGTAACCGGCGCAACGCTGACGCGCTTCTTCGGCTTCCACGTGGCCATCTTCCCGCTGCTGACCACGGGGCTGCTGGGAGCGCACCTCTTTCTGGTGCAGTACTTCGGAATGAGCACGCCGATTTCTGTGGAGCAGGCACACAAAGACAAGCCGGTGCCCACCTACGCCTTCATTCCTAATTTTCTGTTGCGCGACATCATGGGCTGGTACATCGCGCTGGGCGTGCTGGCGGCGCTGGCCGCGATTTTCCCATGGGAACTCGGCGTGAAAGCGGACCCATTCGGGGCGACGCCAGCAGGCATCAAGCCGGAGTGGTATTTCCTGTTCATGTTCCAGACGCTGAAAAAAATTCCCGGGCACGTGCTGTTCATCGAGGGCGAGCAGTTCGGCGTGCTGGCCTTTGGGCTGGGTGCGGCGCTGTGGATGCTGGTGCCCTTCCTCGACCGCAAACAAGAAGGGCCCCTGCGGCGGCTTCCGGCCGTGGCCGGCGGAGTGATTGTGGCTTTCATCATCGTCATGACCATATGGGCGTGGAGAAGCTGATGCCAGCGACCAGGAGCATGATGAGACAATTCCTGAGCATCCTCGCGGTATTGCTAGCTGCGGCATCCGTGGCGGGCGCGCAGTCCCAGAGCAGCGCGGCGCCGGCGGCGGTAGTGGACAATTGCCGGACCTGCCACGCGCAACTCGACGACCGGTTGGGCGAGCCCGCGAAGCAGTTTGTCGACGACATTCACAGCACGCGCGGCATCACCTGCGCGAGCTGTCACGGCGGCGACCCGCGCGAAGAAGACATGGAGAAGTCCATGAGCCGCGCCAAAGGTTTTCGCGGCGTGCCGAAACGCAGCGAAATCCCGCAGCTTTGCGCGAAGTGCCATTCCGACGGCGCCTTCATGCGCGCGTACAACCCGTCGCTGCGCACCGACCAGCTCTCGCAATATCAGACCAGCGTGCACGGCAAGCGGCTGGCCGCCGGCGACACGCGCGTGGCCGTATGCAGCGATTGCCACGGCATCCACAAGATCCGCCCGGCGTCGAGCCCCATCTCCAGCGTCTACCCGCAACAGATTCCGAACACCTGCGGACGGTGCCACGCGGACGCGGGCCACATGAAGGCGTACAAGATTCCCACCGACCAACTGCTCAACTACCAGGCCAGCGTGCACTACGAGAAGCTACAGGGCGGCGATTTGGCCGCACCGACCTGCGTCACCTGCCACGGCAACCATGGCGCCACGCCACCGGGGGTCTCCTCGGTGGAGCGCGTGTGCGGCACCTGCCACGTGTTCCAGGAACAGCTCTTCGACCAGAGCCCGCACAAGGCGGTGTGGGCCGCGAAGAAGATACCGTCCTGCCTGACCTGCCACGGCAACCACGCCATCAAGCACACCAGCGACGCCATGATCGGCACCGGCAAGGACTCCTTCTGCATGACCTGCCACGTCGCAGGCGATCCGGGCGGCAAGACCGCCGGCCAAATCTCCGCGGCACTCACGGGACTCGACCAGTCGCTGGCCGAGGCCGGGGCCGTGCTGGACTCCGCCGAACAGAAGGGCATGGAAGTTGGAGAAGCGCGCGTGACCTTTTCCACGGCGCACGAAAAACTCATCAAAGCGCGCGTCGATTTGCATACCATGAACAGCGCGCGCGTGGAAGAAACCACCAAGGCGGGCGAAAAGCTGGCGCAGCAGGTGAACCAGGATGGCGTGCAGGCGCTGGCCGAGTACACCTTCCGGCGGAAGGGGCTGGCGCTTTCGCTGGTGGCGATTGCCTTCGTGGTGATCTGCTTGTGGCTGTTGATCCGCAACCTGGAACGGCCGTCCGCCGGAGAAGAGGCCGGACACTCCGGAGCCAGTTGAAGTAGACTGTTTACGTTTTACTGAACCCCGCAGCACGTGAAAGGAACGGAAGCTCGAACCGCCCCGTCCTCAGACCGATGGAACTTCGTGAACGGATAGCCCTCTGGTTACGACCCGCATTCTTCCTGGGCCACAATGCAGTCACGCTGACCGGCGCCGTGCTCACCACGAGCTCCGCGCTCACCATGATCGGCTTCTGGGTCTTCGAGATTTTCGGCGGAGGCACGTCCCAACCCTATATCGGCATCCTGATTTTTCTGATCCTGCCGGGCTTCTTCCTGGCAGGCCTGGTGTTGATTCCCCTCGGGGTGATCTGGCGGCGGCGCAAGCTGCGCACGAGCGGCACGTTGCCCGATGTCTATCCGCGGATTGATCTGGGCCAGCCGGCGCTGCGGCGCGCGATGGGTCTGGTGGCGGGCATGACCGTCCTCAACGTGGCTATCTTCGGCACGGCCTCCTACCGCGGCGTTCACTACATGGAATCGGTGCAGTTCTGCGGGCTGACGTGTCACACGGTGATGGCGCCGGAATACTCCGCGTATCAGAATTCGCCGCACCAGCGGGTGGGCTGTACGCAGTGCCACATCGGGCCGGGCGCGCCGTGGTTCGTGCGCTCGAAGCTCTCCGGCCTGCGGCAGGTTTTTGCAGTGACCTTCAAGACCTACTCGCGGCCCATCCCTTCGCCAGTGCAGCACCTCCGCCCGGCGCGAGAGACCTGCGAGCAGTGCCACTGGCCGCAGAAATTCACCGGAGACAAGTTCCTCGTGCGGACAAAGTTCTCTGACGACGAGGCCAACACGCCGCTGACCACGGTGATGGTGTTGAAAATCGGCGGGCGCAACTGGCAGGGCAACACGGGCATCCACGGGCGGCATTTGGACGTGTTCGAACGCATCAGCTACACCTCCACCGACGGGCGGCGGCAGGTGATCCCGCTGGTGAGCTACCTCGACGACAACGGCAAGACCGTGGAGTACGTCTCCAGCGAAGTGAAGCCCACGCCGGAAGAGCTGGCCAAGGCCGAGCGCCGCAAGATGGACTGCATGGACTGCCACAACCGGCCGACGCACGCGTTCGAGCTGCCGGAGTCGGCGGTGGACAAAGCCATGAACGAAGGCCGCATCAGCACGACGCTGCCGTACATCAAGAAGAAGGCAGTGGAGGCGCTGCGCGCGGAATACTCCAGCCGCGAGGTGGCCGAACAGCGCATCATCGCCGCGCTGACGGAGTTCTACAAGACGAGCTACCCTCAAGTGTACAAGGACCACCGGTCGCAGGTGGAAGCAGCGGCGGACAACGTGAAGCGCATCTACCTGCGCAACATCTTTCCGGACATGAAGCTGACCTGGGGAACGCATCCCAACAACATCGGCCACCAGGATTTTCTGGGGTGCTTCCGCTGCCACGACGGCAGCCACACCAGCAGCGACGGCCGCACGATTTCGCAGGATTGCGACGCGTGCCATACGATTCTGACCATGGAGGACCCGAACCCGAAGGTCTTGAAAGACCTCGGACTGAAATAACCGGACGCGACACCAAGACATCGCCGCGCAGGCCGCGCCACGGCCAAAGACGATGCGACTCGCACTCATCAGCGCGCTCTATCTCACGTTCAGCTTCCCGCTGCCCGCCACACCGGCCCCACCGCAGGAAGATCCCAACGC
>JACOSF010000308.1 GCA_016179005.1 Acidobacteriota bacterium
CCTCGTTTTCAACGCCGGCTGGGGGATCAAAATCCAGTGGCACGGCGGCTCACGGAAAATACTTTTCCCCGTGTGTCACCAGCTTGTACTTGACACTCCCGGCAGGCCGAGAGTACTTTCGGGGCGGGTTGTTTGGCAATTTGCTTCCTTCTCGGGATGCTAGCAATTTGCGTGTTGCTGACTTGCCCGGGAGGTTACTTGTGCAGAGAAGGATTCCAACTCCCCGAAGCTTTCCCTCTGATCCCATTTTAACCAGTCCGAACCGGAGGCCCGCAATGTTGCGTGTTTTTTTCTCACCGATGAACCACGGAAACGGGATTCCTGCGCTGTGGCGGAAATGGCCAAGGCCCATTCTTGCCGCAGGACTGGGGACGGCACTATGCCTCACCGCTTTTGCGGGACTCGCCGGGGCCCAGCGCGATGCACGGGTTCTGCATCGCAATCTGCCTGAGCTGGTTGGAGACTCCTACACGATTGTCCTTGGGCGCGTGGTGAGCGTCAAAGCCGAGCCGCATCCGCAGTTGCAGAACCTTCAGACGCTCGTGGTTACGCTGCAAGTGTCGGAAGTGTGGAAGGGCCAGGCGGGCTCCACTTTCACCTTTCGGGCGTTCGTCAGCCATCCGCTCGACTTCAAGGAAAAGCTCGGGTACGCCGGGGATCAGGACGTGCTGCTCATGCTCACCAGGCCGAGCGACATCGGTCTGTCCAGCCCGGCGGGACTGGAGCAGGGGCGCTTCCGCGTGAGCACGGACGCGCACGGGAACCGCACGGTGGTCAATGGATTGAACAACGCCGGGCTTTTCCGCAATGTGCAGAAGACTGCTCCCAAATTAGATGCGCAACTCGCCGCTCTGCCCGCCCGCCAGTTGCTGACACAACACGCGAGCGGGCCCATCGCTTTCGACGATTTCAAGACGATTGTTCAGACGCTGGTGGCTGGCTCTCAACAGTAAGCCGACGTGCTGCGGAGGAGACCCATGCTTTGGCCCAGGACTCGTAGCCTTCCCATCATTCTTGCTGCGCTGGTCTGCTTGTTGATGCTGCTCAGCCAGCCAGGCTCTTTCCGCGCGGGCGAACCCATCCGCGTGGGCAGCGCCACGTTCGGTCCGGACGGCGCTCCGACGCTGTGGCAATCCGCGAGTTTTCCGATTCCGTACACGACGGATAACAGCCCGCTGGGAAACGACACCGAAGCGGCCACACAGGCACGCGTCGTCGCTCTGTTCACCGAGTGGCAGAATGTGGCCACTTCGAATATCAGCTTCACCCGAACGGGCTTCATCGTTTCCAATGCGACGGCAGCGACCTGCGTGACCGGAGGCGCGGGCGGCGACGGCAACGTGGATACCGTTGCCGAGTACGACTGCATCGTGGGCGCAGGATTTCCCGGCAATCCCATCATCTATGACGACCTCGGGGCCATCCACGATTCTCTATTCGGTATAGGCAACTCCACGCTGGGTTTTGCGGGCCCGCTGTTCAGCACGGCGGGCGGAGGCACAATTGTTGCAGCGCGCGCCGTATTCAACGGCAAGTTCCGCGATGGAGTTCCGCCGGATTCCACGGTCTCTGAGTTTGAGGCGACCATCCTGCACGAGTTGGGGCACTACATCGGGCTGGGGCACTCGCAAATCAATAATAACTGCTTGCCCTCGCAGGGAGGTTGCGCCAATTTCAGCGACGACACTTTCGGTCTGCCCACGATGTTTCCCATTTCTATCGGCGGGCTCGAAGAATCCCCAGGTGTCGCCCCGGAGCGCACGCTTGCCATGGACGACATCGCCTGGGTTTCGCGGCTCTATCCCGACGCAACGTTTGCGACCACCCACGGATCTGTCAGCGGCACGGCGTTTTTCTCCGATGCGACTACCCATTTGCAAGGCGTGAACGTGATTGCGCGCCAAGTGGACAACGGGGGCACCCCCGAGAACGAATCTCGCCGCAATGCGGTGTCTGGAACGTCGGGCTACCTGTACACGGGGAACCGGGGACTCGGCAGCGGCTTTCTTTTTCCAACGGCAGCAGTTCCTTTTAATTCCGGTTCCGGACGCGGTTCGCAAAGTGTGAGTTTGCGAGGCACTTATGAAATCCCCGTCCCCGCAGGGGTGTCCTATAACGTCGAAGTCGAGGCCATCAACCCCAGCTTCACCGGCGGTTCCAGCGTGGGTGTGCTAGGAAAAGAGGCCGGAGAGCAATTCGGCCTGCCGGGCACTGCGCCGGCCGCTGTTCCCGTTGGCCCTGTGGTGGCCGGTTCCAATTCCGGCGGAAACAATTTCACCTTCACGGGCACGTCCGCCACGCGCGATGCAATTGACTCTGTTGCGACGAACGATACGCCCGCCACTGCTACACCGATCGGCAACGGCAACCCGGCGATTTCGCTCGCCTCGATCAGCCCCTTCGGCAACGTGTCCGCGACCGAGCCTGATGTGGACGTGTATGCTTTCACGGCGCTGGCTAACACGCCGGTTACCATTGACGTTGTGGCGCGCGCCCTCGCCGCGCCGCCCAGACCCTCCACGCTCGACCCCATCATCGAAATTGTGGATAGCAGCGGCACGCGGCTCAATACCTGCGACAGCCTGTACGACACGGACCCAGGTCCCAACACCGTCATTGATCCCTACGACGGCGTCTTTGACGACGCCTGCGTGAATGACGACATTAACCTGACTGTGAATCTCGATTCCAGAATCTTCTTCCGTTCCGCGACCGGTGGCACATTTTACTTGCGTGTGCTTGACGTCCGCGGCGACGCCCGCCCGGACATGCTCTATAACGTGGTGATGAGCGGCGCCGGGCAAGCCCCACCGCCGGCGGGCTGCGACAGCGACTTTGACGCAGGCGGCGGAAGCAACGATTGGAACACCGCCACCAACTGGAACCCGGACGGAGTTCCGGGCGCTACCACCAAGGTCTGCATCGGCGCTACGTTTGCCGTGGACCATGCAGGCACCGACACCATCGACAGCCTGACGAATGTTGCAGGGACTCTGAACATCACCGGAGGAACTCTGACAGTAACCACCACCGTGGCCATTGGAGGAAGTCTGAACATCCTCGGCGGCACGCTGAATGCGCCGGCCTCCAACATTGCCAGCCTCACAATGACCA
>JACOSF010000309.1 GCA_016179005.1 Acidobacteriota bacterium
ACCTCGGCTCACCGAAGTACGCTTCCATCCAGAACCGAAAGGTGAGCTCCAGCGTGTTTTCATTGCCGACGAAATTTGGCTTGAACTCTTTCACATATCTCTCTCTCAGAATCTCGCCCCTGAGGTCCAGTTTTCTTGCCAAGAATTTCGCATCAGCTCGATCGGTGTCGTTGTTTCGATCCATCTTGGTGAGAATCAAATCGTAGGGGTCGAGGGCCATGAGTCGAAGGTTTTCGAGCTCTTCAGGAAAGATCTCTTCCAGGCGCGTTGCATAGTCCTCAGGAAGGCAGGCCACTGTGACTCTCTGCACATGTACGCCGTGCTTCGTCGCGAACGGCGTTCCGTCGCCCGCCATGGATTGCAGGTCCTTGCGAACATCACCTGTTTCAAAGACGTAATCAATATCTCTGGTCGCTCTCGGCGCTCCATAATGCGCAACGAGCACAAAGCCGCCGATGCAGTGCACCTTCACGGGCGCGTCCAACATCGCATCCAGGTCCACGAGGAACGCGCGCCACTTCGATGGAAGTGTATCGAGTCGTCTGTTCTCAGAGGACATAGCGGAGTGCCTCGGCCGTCCACCCGGTGAGCAGATTCCAGTGCCTTGCCAAGTCCCCTCGATTCTCGCGAAGCCAGCGCCGTTCGACTTCGTTCAACGATTCTTGGCAGAGCGTGTCCTCCCGCGCCAGACGGCTCTGCTCCAGTGCCGACACAAGCTGCCGGAGCGTGTCAACGCGGCTGGAATTCGGCCCTTCGAGCCGTTCGGCTACGCGCTGCGCCAATGCAACGACAAAGCCAAGGCGGTTCTGAAGATCGCGCAGTTTGGCATTCGACAAAAGCCAATCCAAATCCATACTCGGGAATCTCATTACCAGCCAGGGCATGGCTTCCGCCTGCCTGGGCTCCAAGTCTCTTTGTGTCAGCGCGGAGAGCAGCAATTCTGCGGGATTCCTGAGCCGCTGCTGAGTCCGCAAGTGGCCGAATCCCGGATAGCCCAGAGCAGCCAGCGCCTCAGCAAGGAATTGCGGATCGGTCCGTTCCGGAGGAAAGGGCGGCTGGGACAAAGGGAGCGCGGTCGGCGGCAGCCGGAGCACCCGCGCAGCTTTGCGGGCCAGGCGCGGCGTCAGGCGACGCTGCCCGCGCTCCAACATAGCCAGATAGGGCTGCGAGAGCCCCAGCCGAACGGCAGCCTCGACTTGTGTCCAACCCCGCGCCTTCCGGGCCGCTTTGAGATGTTGGGCTTTCATCGCCCCATCAATATATCACAACAGTTGTAATATTTCAATAACCGGGTGGTCGGCGGGGCGGCTGCTCTTGCCGGCCATTGCCTACCTCCGCCGCGGCACGGTGCGTTAGTGGCTGCGTGGCGGCACTTTAGTGCCTGGTTTGCGGCACCAATGTGCCTCTAAGATATTTAGTTACAATACTTTGCAAGAGATTGCAGATTTCATTCAACACCTTCTTCCTCTACCCATCGCGCCAAATCGGCTAAGTGTTTGAAACTAATATGTGATCCTTGCAAACCGAAGCCCATGAACCAATTGGCCTTCTACGTGCCTTTTGCGAAGCACGTAGTTACATAAAGATCGAGGTGACGTGTGGGCCGCGAGAAAAGGAATTGGTCCTGGCTCCAGAAAGCCCAGTGGGGAGCAGCCCTGCTGGCCCTCGTCCTTTGGGCTGCCACTGGCACTTATGCTTTCGCGGGGGGCAACAAGAATTCCAACTCCGGGCAGAACAACGGCCAAGGCAATGGAAACTCCCAAGGCAACAGCGGCAACGGGAATAACCAGGGCAACGGCAATTCGCAGGGAAATGGGAACGGCAATGGGAACAGCGGTTCCGGCAGCCAGGGCAATGGAAACTCCCAGGGCAACAGCGGCAACGGGAATAGCCAGGGCAACGGCAACTCACAGGGCAATGGCAATTCGGGCAGTTCCAGCGGCTCCGGCAGCTCAGGAGGCAGCGGCTCAAGCAGCAGCGGTAGCAACAGTCAGAGCACTTCTGGCGTCTTCCATCTGTGCATTCCGACGCAGACCGGCTGTTTGATTCTCTCCAGTTCCACGCTGGGCATGATTCCGACAGGTTCCTCGAACCCGACGCTGGGCATCGTGCACACCGGGAACAGCAACCCCTCGTTCCCCAATCTGGTGATGGGGATCTTCGTACCGAGCCAGACGCCGAATGCCGCGGGGTTGAACTTCACCGTAAACTTTGGCAGCACCTCGGCGAACGCCACACTGTTTTCGCCAAACGTCTGGAATTCCGGCGCGCTCTTTCAAAATTATCTAAACCTGCCGATGGCCGGTGGGGGACCGCCTGCACCGTTGAGCGCATTTCTCACGGGCACAACGACCTTGCAACCGGGCACGACGGGCTACAACGTGTACTTGGCGAACCTCGGAAGCGTGACGTTTCGGACTTCGTCGCAGTTCACATTCAGTCTGAGCAATTTCAGCGGTTTCTCGGTGGGCACTGTGTTCTATCCGTGGGCGACGAATGCCGGAGGCACGCTGGTCCTGGAGACCACGCCGCAGTCCAGCGCCGCGGTAGTGGACCAGGGTCCGCCTCCGCCGCAGGTCCCGGAACCGGGCACGCTCACGCTGTTCGGCACCGGACTGATGGGCCTTGCCGGCCTGGTGCGCCGCCGGATGCGCCAGTAAATCAGACTACAAGTCGTATCTGAACAGGGGGCTGCTTGATGGCAGCCCCTTTTTTTGTTCACGACGAAATAGGAATTCGATCCGCCGCTGCATGCGATTCGAGAGACCTGCGGCTCACACTGACGCACCCCTGAACGGTTGCTTTTTCCCAGCGCGTAGCATTCAATAGCCGGGGATGTAGCGGCGGGTATATCCCGCCGCGGCCTGGACGGCGGCGTGCAGCCGCCGCTACATAACGAGCAATCATTCAGGAAGGTGTGCCATGCGCGAAGCGGTGATCGTAAGTTCAGTGCGAACGGCTGTGGGGAAAGCCTATAAGGGCGCGTTGCGGACGATGCGTCCGGACGACCTGGCGGCGCTGGCCATCAAGGCAGCGCTGGAGCGCGTGCCGGGGCTTGACCCGAAAGAAATCGAGGACGTCATCCTCGGCTGCGCCATGCCCGAAGGCGAGCAGGGCATGAACGTGGCGCGCATCGCGGCGCTGCGCGCGGGGTTGCCGGTGGAATCGTCGGCCATGACCATCAACCGATTTTGCTCCTCGGGGCTGCAAGCCATCGCCATCGCCGCGGAACGCATCATGGTGGGCCACGGGGATGTGATCGTCGCCGGCGGCACCGAGTCCATGACCATGATTCCGATGGGCGGCTACAAGATCTCGCCGAATCCGTGGTTGATGGACAACTACCCGGACAGCTACCTGGGCATGGGTCTGACCGCGGAGAAGCTGGCGACGAAGTACGGCATCACGCGCGAAGAAGCGGACCAGTTTTCCTATCGCAGCCATCAGAATGCGCTGGCGGCTATTGCCGCGGGAAAGTTCAAGGACGAAGTGGTGCCGGTGGAAGTAAAGATCACGGCGCTGGACAACGGCAAGCCGAAGACGTCGGCGTACACGTTTGACACCGACGAAGGCCCGCGGGCGGACACATCGCCCGAGGCGCTGGCGAAGTTGAAGGCGGCGTTCCACGCGAAGGGCACGATCACTGCGGGCAACAGCTCGCAGATGAGCGACGGCGCCGCGGCCAGTATCGTGATGAG
>JACOSF010000310.1 GCA_016179005.1 Acidobacteriota bacterium
GCGCGGCCTGCTCTGGGTTCCCGCCGGCATGGAGGAAACGTTTCTCGCGCCCTTGCCCGTGCGCAAAATTCCCGGCATCGGCAAAGTCACCGAAGCCGGTCTGCACGCGCTGGGCATTCAGACCGTCGGGCAGCTTGCCGCTGTGCCGCTCGAAAAACTTGAAGAGGCCTTTGGCCAGTGGGGCGTTGCGCTCGACCGCAAAGCGCGCGGCCAGGACGCCTACGAGTTCTTCGTGGACGCCGAGCCTAAATCCATCTCCCACAACCACACCTTCGGCGTGGATGTGGACGACGCCGGCGCTCTGCATTCCACGCTCTGCCATCTCGCCGAAAAAGCCACCAAGCGCCTGCGCGATTCCGGACTCTACGCGCGAACCGTTACGCTCACCATCCGCTACAAAAGTTTCAAGACCATCACCCGCGCCAAATCGCTGCGCGAGCCGACCGACCTCGATGCGGTGATCCTCGCCACCGCGAAGGAACTATTTCAAAGCAACTGGGATCGCCGCCAGCAGGTGCGCCTGCTCGGCGTGGCGCTCTCGCAATTCGAGCACGCTGCGCCGCAGCTCAATCTGCTCGACGCCGGCCAGCGCGAGCGCCTGGAAAAACTCGCCCGCGCCACCGACCGCCTGCGCGACAAATTCGGTTTCTCCAAGCTCCGCCGCGGTGGCTCGCTGCGTTTGCCGGATAATGAATCAGATCGATCATGAGAATGGGGGAAACATCATGCAGAGCGGAATAAGCATTGCCCGTATTTTGAGAGACTCGCTGGCCAGACAAGAGAAAAAGCTAGAAAAGCTTTGCAAGTCTGCACCAAGGAACAAATGGTGGAGCGTCCATCAATTCTATGAGGATTGGGTGGTCTTTTTGTTGGAAATGGATGTAATCAGGAGGCGCGGTATTCGTATCCAATCGGCAAAAAAGGGCCCTGATATTTCAATTCCACGACAGAAGAACGCAAGAGTTGTATTTGAACTAAAAGGGCCAGACAACGCGAGTAAACCCAGACGGGATCTTTTCAAAGCTATTCTGCGGGACTTTAAGAGACAGAAGAAACAAGCTGGAAAAGGAAGAAAGAGCTACGTAATTCTGTTATTGCATGGAAAACCAGAAATAATCGATTCGTATATCTCGAATCATCTTGAGCCCGGACTGAAGAAGCATCCTTCATTCAAGTTTCGAATGAATCGCTCTTTGCCGCCAATTCCATTACATGCTCGACGCGGACACCAGTTGGAGGTCATCCTTTTCAAAGTGACTTAAGACTGTCCATCTGCGCGACAAATTCGGCTTCTCCAAGCTCCGCCGTGGCGCCTCGCTTCGCCTGCCCGAAGACGAATAGTCAAACTCGAAAAATGATTGCTGGCGGAGTGTGTAGGGGCGGGCTTCAGCCCCGCCTGTTCTGCACATGCCGTATAATGACCCCGTGATGTCCACCACGCACACAGCTCCCGAAAAGCCTCCCGCGAATCCGAACGAGCGCTACGTGCCGCCTAAGCCCGGCCGCAAGCCCGATCCCGCGCGCGGCTTCTGGCAGCGCGTCACGGAAGGCCTCGAGTTGCACGTTCTCTGGACGCAATTCCAGTCCGAGGCCCGCGCCAGCTACGGCCTCATCTCTCAGGACGTGGACTGGAAAGCCATCGAGGGCCAAACGGGCTGGCGCCGCTACTGGAAGACCGCGCAGGCATTTTTCTGGGCGCTGCTCATGAAGCTCACACCCGCGCGGCGCGTGCTTTTCCTGGTTGCGGTCGTCCTCACGATGTTCGGCAGCCTGCAATTCCGCACGGCGGAATTCTCCACGCAGCTCAACTTGGGCGGCGTCGGTGTGCTGGCTCTCATCTTTCTCCTCGTGCTGGAGCTCACCGACCGCGTAACGATGAAGCGTGACCTGGAAATCGCCCGCGAAATCCAGCGCTGGCTCGTACCCGCCAAGCCGCCTGAAGTCCCCGGCGCGGACATCGCCTTCGCCACGCGCCCGGCCAACACCGTGGCCGGCGACTACTACGACGTCTTCTATCGCGCTGCCGATGCCGCCGCGCCGGGCGATCCGCGCCTGTTGCTGGTGGTCGCCGACGTTGCGGGCAAGAGCGTTCCCGCAGCGCTGCTGATGGCCACGTTTCAGGCCAGCTTGCAGACGCTTTCCGCCGCGCGCACGTCGCTCGCGGAGCTTGTTGCCGGGCTCAACCGCTACGCCTGCGCCCATTCGCTGGGCGGACTGCGTTTCACCACCGCGTTTATTGCCGAGCTCGATCCCGCCACCTGCGCGCTCAGCTACATTTGCGCGGGGCACAACGCGCCGGTGCTGCGCCGCGTCACCGGCAGCGTCGAACGCCTCGAGGCCGGTGGCCTGCCGTTTGGCATTGACACCCAAGCGCCGTACGCACTGGGTCGCGCGCAACTCAGCCGCGGCGACCTGCTGGTCATCTTCACCGACGGCCTGGTCGAAGCCATCAACCAGAAAGGCGAAGAGTACGGCGAAGGCCGC
>JACOSF010000081.1 GCA_016179005.1 Acidobacteriota bacterium
GGCACGTTCGCCAGCGGGAAGGCGTACAGAAACGCGCCGGTGAACAGGAGAAAGCACACCAACACTCCGCCGCCGCTCTTCGCAGAGTCCATTTTCAGGTTGAGATCCCCTTTCCCTGAGCTGACACCGACTGATTCTTGAGAAACTTCATTCTGGGCAGCGGCGGGGCAACTGTCAACGGGAAATTGATTCTTGGCACGGACGGTTTGCCCAACAGGAATCCGTCGTCCCTTTGGCGATGGGTTCTTGTTCGCGTTTCGGTAGATGCCTTACTCTTGATTCGGAGATTGCGATCGCACCCCGGGAAGCGGAGCGACTGGTGCCCAGGGCCAGGAATGCGTCGTGAAGGGGGCGAGCGGAGGAATCAGAGCATATCCGGGTCGCGTTTGATAGGTGCGCAAATAGTTTTGATGTTCGGGGCTGTTCGGGAAGAGCTCTCCGGGACCGTAAGGGTACTGCGACATCTTGCGGAAGGGCAAAGGCGCAACGGTCCGGAAAGTGGCCGTGTTCGGGTCGCCGTCCTTGGCCCAGCCGTGCAGGTACAAGAACAGATCTCGCTTGTGCCCGGTCTTGAGCGGTGGAAGTTGCCGCGCGTCAAAACTCACCGTCAATTCATCTCCGGTCGCCAGCACCACGCTGCGATCGTCCGGCTTTCGGAGCAAGTCTTCAACCGACCCATAGCGCGTGTAGTTGCCCCAGAGCGGATTCCACGGAGCGTCTGCCAGAAGATGGTAATAGTCGAAGGAATCCGGCTGGCGGTGCGCCGGATCACTGACGGGCGCGGAGAAGCCGCGGTAGTGGAGGTCCGCTGAGAGCATGGCCAGCTCAACGGGTGCGGGAGCAGGGGTATCGCCGACCGAGAAAAATACCTGGTCCCAGTAAACGCACAAGTTCGTCACGATGCGCACGTGATGATCGGACGAAAGGAATTTTCCGGTGAAATCAACGCGCATGGTGCGGTTGGTGGCGCTGGGGATGCCCGTGTCGGGAACCACCGTGACCCACTGCCCCTGCGCATCGCGCACCTGGACGTAGGGAGAAACCATCTGGAGTTGGGAATTGGAACTCACTGCCCGGGCACTGTTGGAATCCGACCAGAAGACCCACCCCGTCAACCACAACGTCGCCGGCGCGGATTCGGCCACGTCGCCCAGATCCAAAGTCAGCGCGTGAAGCTCGGCCAAGCCGGGCACCCGTTGCAAGCGGAAAGAGTCGGGATAGCGGCCGTCGAGCTTGCGAACCAGCGGCAAAACGTCCTGGCCATGATCGTCCACTGCGGAAATCGGAAAGCGCTTCTGACGCACCGAAAAGAGTGTCGGGGTCGCCCGTGACGAGGAATAAATCTCGTTCGCGTAAACTTCCTCGCTGGCGGGATGGTCCACGGCGAGCAGCCGGACCTGGTCGAAGAATTCGACTTCGCGCAATTCATCGCTGATCTGAAAGACATATGCGCCGTCCTGTTCCCGCATGGTGCTCGGCAGGCGCACCAGCTCATCCGGGTTCGGCGGGAGCCGGCCTCCATCGGGCGCCAGCACACCCAGCGGAGCCATGCCCAGCACATCCGTGAAGTAAACGTACCGTTCGCCATCCCAGATGTAGAGAAGCGGGCAGGAACTGGCCAGACGCTCGGACTCGCGGACTTCGACGCGCTGGTTTGTGGCCACTGCGGTCATGTTCTGGACAATCAGATTCGGCCAGGTCACGCGCAGCACATCCATGCGTGCCAGGCCGCCGGCAAAAATCCTAATGGGGCCCGCCTTGCGTGTTGCTCTTTGCTCCGCTCAACTTCACTTCCACCCACCGGCTTGGCGGGCCCACTTTTTCGAACGCGATCAGCCGGCCGCTTTGCGTGACGCCCACCAGGTTGAGCTTGCCGGGCTTTTCCAGCCATGCGGCTGCCAACAAAGACACTCCGTCTTCGGCGCTGATAGCGAGTTCGAGCTTGGCCTCCTCGAAATGTCCCGCGCGGTTTGCGAGCAAATGCCATTTGCCGCTCGAGTCAACAGCCAGCAGATCGTCGAAGCCATCTCCATTCACGTCCGCCGTTATCCCGCGGAGCGCAAACGCCTCGGTAGGCGGCGCTACACGCGGCAAATTCGCAGCAGCGGAAAAGCTTCCATCGCCCCGGCCCAGCAGCACCTGGCATCCGTCAGCCGGCCAGAGCACCACATCGAAATTTCCATCGTGATTCAGGTCCGTGGCCTGCGCGTCCATTGCCGTGAATCGCGCAAAATCCGCGCCTGCCTTCGATGTCTGGTCCGCGAACTTGCCTTCGCCCTGGTTGATGTATAGCAGCGGCGGGCCGTCATCCCGAACGATCAGAAGATCCATAAAGCCATCGTTGTCGAAATCGGCGAAGAGCACTTTACGCGCGCGCCCTTTTGCGGAGCCCAAGCCTGCCGCTTTGGTCATTTCGGTAAATGTTCCGTCGCCGTTGTTGCGGTAATAACGCACCGCCGCACCGGAAAAACCAGGCCGCAAAGCAGCAGCATTCTCCCGGAATGCCTCCGGGTTGGTGCAAACGCTGACCACGAGGTCCAGAAAGCCATCATTGTCCGCATCAAAGAGCACCGCGCTTGTCGCGAGTTCTCCGGGATCGCCGCGCAAGCCGGCGTTTTCACTTTCATCGGCAAACGTGCCGTCGCCGCGGTTGCGGAACAACTGGACGCCTCCCATTCCCGCCACGAAAATACTCGTCTTTCCGCTGTTGTCGTAATCCGAAAAAATGGCCGCGACGCTGCCGCCTGGTCCGGCCACGCCGGCGGGTCCAGTGACGTCGCTGAAAGTTCCGTTGCCTATGCTGCGCAATAGGCGATTGCCGCCCCTGGGGTTTATGAGATAGAGATCTGTGCGCCCATCTCCGTCGTAATCGCCCATCGCGAGCGACGCCCCGATGCCCGCAACAATACTTGCTCGTGAGAATTTGAGCGAGTATTCAGTCCGGCGAATGGGAAGGGAAGTCCCCTCCGGTTGTATTGAGATTGCTGAAACTTTCGCCAATTCAATCCTGTCAGTAATTTCGACAAACGTAATCTTTTCGTCTGCGGACTTAGGCGGCGCGATCGGCAGAACGACCGGCACAATAATCGTGCCGTATTTCCCGCCCTCCAGCGCCGGATTCTGGAGCGAAATATCCGGCACCTTGTTGTGCATCTTCTCGTGCAGATGGAGGAATTTCTGGGCATCCTCCGGGCGCTTCAACTGCGAAAGGACAGTGAAAGCGCGGAAGAGAGAAGCGACATAGAAGTTCTGGCCGCGGCCGAATCCAATTTCGACCACGTGCTTGTACGCGTCCAACGCTTCCTCGAGCTTCCGCTGAGCGAAGCGCACGCCGCCCAGGTTGAACCAGGCGGCCGGATCGCCGGGGTCGGCATTGACAACGCGCTGGAGCGCAGCCTCGCTATCCGGATAGCGCAGTTCGTGCTTGTAGAGGATGCCCAGGTTGTAGTCAGCGGCCACCAGGCTGGCGTCCATCTGTTTGGCTGTGGTCAGCGCACCCAGGGCATCATTGAGACGGTTGGCTTGGATCAACGCGAGGCCGAGGTTCAGATAATCCGTCGCCAGCGCGTGGCCGGAGGCCATCACTTTCTGGAATTCGCCGATGGCTTCCGCGTACTGGGCCTGCTCGTAGTAGGCTTTGCCAACGTTGCGGTGTGTCTGGAGCGATGCGGGCCGGGATGTGGCGGTTTTCTTGGCGGCCGCACGTGCCGCGGGCTGGCGTGCTTGTTTGGGTTCCTGCGTCCGCAACCCCAACAGAAGGCCAGCAGCAAGAGTCAGAAAAACAGTCAAGCCGGCACGAAGGACCGTTCTGCTTGGTTGGTTCATTTGATTGCCTGGGCCGGAAGAAGATCGCGACAGCAGCCCGCAGCCTCGTATGATAGCGTCTCGCCCCTTCGCGCGCACGGATAACTGACGAGCTAAGGCTTCCTCAAGGCCGGACCGGGACTCCCTTTGGGAGCACTACCTTGACGAGTGTGAGTGGCCGAAGTCTGCGGCGCCTGGAGCTGAAAAAACAGAGCACTGGTTCCGAGTTTGTTGCCAACGATGGGGTTTCCTGCAAAGAATACGTTCGGCGGACCGCTCCGGGCGGACGGCACGAGCGTCGCGCCGATGAAGTTACCGGGACTGCCGAAGCCCGGCACGTAGAACCACTCCTGAAATTTCTTGCCTTTCACGTTTCGCAGGACGACGCTGGGTTCCAGGCGTTGAGCATCCTGACTGCCATTGACGAAAAGCAAGTCGGTCCATCCGTCCGAATCGACGTCCACCGGGAGAACCTGCATGGTGCCGTAGCAGCGGTTGAGCCCGGCCTCGGCCGTCACTTCTTCAAAACTCCCGTGGCCTTTGTTGTGGAACAACCGCGGCGTGTTTCCCGCGGGACGATATTCCGGCTGCAAGAGCGTGCGAACAGCCTCTTCAAAGGGCGCATGGCCCGTCACCAGCAGGTCGGGAAGGCCGTCCTTATCGTAATCAAAGAACACCGCATTGAATCTGCGGCCCCGAATGCCGCTCAAGCCCGCCTGCGCGGTTGCATCCGCGAATTTGCCGTTGCCCTGATTGGCATACAGGACGCCGCCGGTTTGCCAGAACAGAACGAAGAGATCGGCTTTTCCGTCGCGATTGAAGTCTCCGGCGGTGCAGTCCACCGCCGTGCCGGAAGCAGATAGGCCCGCGGCCAGCGTCGACTCAACAAAGCGGTCGCCGACATTGCGATAAAGACGCACGGCGCTGTGCTCGCGGTCCGATGCCCCCACCTCCAGCAGATCCGTTCGGCCGTCTCCGTCGAAGTCGAAGAAACACGCGCCGGCCGTGGCCCGAATCCCTTCCAGCCCCATGGCGGCGGTGACGTTGCTGAACGTGCCGTTGCGATTGTTATGGTAGAGGAGATTCTGACCGGAGCCCAGGAAGCCAGAACGAACCAGGTACAAGTCCGGATAGCCGTCTGAGTCGTAGTCTGTGGCGTAAGCAGTCCAGATATCGCTGACGCCTTTGAGGCCGGCGACTTCGGTGCCTTCCGCGTACTTCTCGCCCTCGCGCCGATACAGCTTCAGGGGCTGACCGGGTCCGACGACGATTAGATCCATGTGCCCGTCTTTGTCAAAATCAATCGGAACCGCCCGGCCACCGCTCGCACCCAACGGGAGCCTGGCATCGGCGGGCAGAGGTGCGGTCTCCAAACTTGTACGAGGTCGGAGTTGAAACTCATGGGGAAGTCCGGCCGGGTAACCCCCCATCCTCAGCGCCGTCCAATGCAGGAAAAGCATCGACTTCAACCCGGCTTTCTCAAGAGCCGTCAGAGGCTTTCCAGGAGCGGGAAGAACATCACCCTCTGAAAGCACACCGCGTCCTGTGATTTTCCGCTCGTGTGCGTAGGTGTCGAGAACCTTGCGGAAAGAGGGAACCGCCTCGGAGAGCTTTTTCTGGAGGAACAGCGTGTAGCCAACCCAAAAGTTGCCGTCCGGCGAACCGAAACCTGCGGCAACGCGGAATTTCTCCAAGGCCGCTTCCCAATGTCCCTGATCGAGTTCCATCATCCCCAGGCGCACGAAAGGGCCGGCCTGTTCGCGGTTAATCTGAATGTTCTGCAGGAAGGCCTGGCGCGCCTGCTCGTAATCGACGGAAGCACCAGGAGCCAGTAGGGACAAGGTATTTCCTAACTCTCCGAGAGCGCGGCCGCTCGAAGGGTTGATGGCGAGCAACTGGCGAAAGATCTCCACGGCCTGGGCATAGTCGCCCCGCTCTTCCAGGCTGGTGCCCAGATAATAGAGGCAGTCTTCATGGGCGGGATTGAGCTGCAAGGCTTCGCGGTAGGCGGCCGCCGCACCGGCGAAGTCGCCCTGTGTGCGGAGAGTATTTGCCCGGTTATAGGCCGCCCAGAAAGACTGGATCCGCTGCTTTTCTGCGCCGCCAGGTGCAACTGCTTCGCGATCAGCGTCCGAAGCGATTCGCTTGACAACCGTGATGACGATGAAGGCAAGAGCCACCACCACCGCCAGCACGATCAAAGACCTTTTCATGGCTCTCTACTCTTGCACGACAACGGTTTGGTTTGCAGCGAGCTGTTTCAGTTCGCGGACGATGCCACGCGGGAAGCGCACCGTCAGGCGCTCTACCTGCTTGGCCGCTCCTAGGCCGAAGTGAGCTTCCAGTGCGCTTTGGGAAAGATAGGAAGGCTGGCCGCCAATTTCCTGGGACTGCCGATGGCCATCCGCTTCGATCTCTATTGTGACGCCGAAACAACTCCGGTTGCTCTTGGTGCAGCGGGGGAGGACTTTCAGCCAGGATTTCTTGTTCCCGCCGTCATTGCGCAGCAGCAAGGGACGCCCACTGTGGTTGAGCACGAAGATGTCCACATCGCCGTCGTTATCGTAATCGGCGAAGGCCACACCGCGCCCCACGTGAAGCTCTCGGAACACTTCGCCGCTGACCTCACCCACCTCAAAGAAGCCTTCCGAGGGACTCTTCTGCCAGAACAGAAGATCTTTCATGGGAATCAAGCGGGTGGGATCCTTCTCATCCTGGAACGTGCTGCCGTTGGCCATGAACAGGTCCAGTTGGCCGTCATTGTCGTAGTCGAAGAAGGACGTTCCCCAACCGATGTAAGTCAACGTGATCTGCCCCAGGCCCACCATGTCCGCTACATCCTGAAACCGCAGCCGCCCGGGCTTAGACCCCAGGCCCCGCGTGTAACGCAGATTGGAAAACAGGGCGAATTGCTGCGCGATCCAGTGCGTGATGAAAATATCCGGGTCGCCATCCCGATCCCAGTCGCCGACGGCCAGGCCCATGGAGCCGCGGTATTCATCCACCCAGGCCTCGTGCGAGATGTCCCGAAACTTCCCGTTGTGCAGGTTCCGATATAATTTGTTTTCGGAAATGTCGTTGGCGACGTAGAGGTCCGGCCAGCCATCGCCGTCAAAATCGTCCCAGGCAGCGGAGAGGCTGCGGCCGGTGGCGTCCTCGACTCCCGCCGGCTTGGCGACTTCCGTAAACGTCCCGTTGCCATTGTTGTGAAAGAGCAGATTGCGCTCGGGTCGGTAGGAGGAAGGGTTCAGCGTAAAAGGCACCTCCTCGGTGAACTGCCGCGTCGCCTTGCCGACGAACTCCGATTTGAACTCGTAGCGCACATACCCGCAGATGTAGAGATCGACGTTGCCATCCTTGTCGTAGTCGCCCCAGGAAGCGCCCGTCCAGAACCCGTGGAACTTGTCGAGTCCGGCCTTTTGGGTCACATCCTCGAAAGTTCCGTCCCCGCGGTTGTGGTACAGGATCAAGCGGCCGTAGCTGGTGACGATGAGGTCCAGCTTGCCGTCGTTGTCGTGGTCCGCCCAGGCCGCTCCCATGCTGAGGCCCTTGAAGCCCACGCCGGCTCGCGCGGTCACGTCGGTGAACGTTCCGTTGCCGTTGTTGTGATACAGCCGGTTCCCACCTGGAGAGGCCGCCAGCTCCTGCGGGGAACCCGTCAGTGGTCCGGCGATGTCGCAGATATAGAGGTCGGGATAGCCATCACCGTCGTAGTCGCCCCAGGCGGCACCGGAGCCCATGTCTTCGGGGAGTTGGGTCGAACGCTTGCCGTACGAAAAATGTTGGAAATCGATTCCGGCCTGCTGAGCCACGTTGGTGAACCGCACGCTCGGATAACCAGCAGGGAGGCTCCGCGTGAGCTCGCTGGTTACGCCTTCGACTTGTTCACCGGGAGAATAGTGCTTGGGACGCTGCCGCAGGAACAACAGCACGGCCGTTGTCGCCAGCAGCAGAGAAAGGCTGACGAGCGTGTGCCGGATGATCAGCCGTTGCCGGCGCGTAAGCGAAATGGGCATGGGGTCGGCGCTGTCCCCTCTTAACGCCCGCTGGGCTTGGGAGCGCTCGATCCGACTTCAATCACTCGCGTCTGTGTGGCCATCACCGTAATCGGAGAGGTCAAGCCTTTCTTCTCGCCGAAGATGAAATTCAGCAAGTACTGATCGATCTTGCGGTAGCACAGTCGCACCTCAATCTGGATGGACCGCGCTGACGTTCGTGGCACACCCACACGGAAAGCGAGCTCCTGGGGGAACTTCTTGGCTCGCACGGGAGCGAGCTGCGGGCAGAGGAAGCTGAATTCGGCGGTATCGGAGAAACCCGGAAAGAGCGACCGACGGTAGCGCACGCCTACCATCTCCCAGAGGTTGTGGCGATCGATCAAATTTCCGTACTGGTCCACCGGCTCGGCTTTGAACATGAACGTGCCGGGTTTGATGAACCCCTTCGGATCCACCGTGCCCGTTTCGTAGATCACCCGCCCCTGGTCATCCTTGGCCACCAGTTCGACCCAGGCCTGAATGATATCCAGTGGTCCGGTGGGGAAATCGTGCCCGACTTTGTTGGAAGTGAGAATCAGTTTCAGGTCCACCGTTTCTCCCGGACGAACTTTTTCCGGCGCCATCATTTCCAATCCCACCACCTCGCCGGCGCGCCATTTGTTGGCAATCTCGGGGATCTCATACTTGCCCTGCAGCCACTGCTTGGTCAGCTCGGCCTGTTTTTCCCAGCCGGGAAGCTGCAAGAGCGCGGGCATCATCAGATTGGCAGCAACAAAGCGGTGGCTGCGGTGTTTTCCGTCGTTCGGCGAGCGGTTGTAGTCCTTGGCGTCACCCGCCGCGGGATCGTGGGAGGCTACCAGGGACATGTGGCACTCGCGGCACTCGATGGTTTTTCGCGCGTCGCCGCTATGGTTCCAGTGACTCTGCTTCCAGTTGTCATACTGGTTTTGCAGTTGCACCCAGCCGACCTTGTTCACTTCCTGATCGATGAACTGCTTGTGGCAGGCCGCGCAGTATTCGGGCGTTTTGAACAAAGTCTTGCTCAGAGCCTTCACATGCTCTCGAGGATAAGCGCGGATGAGGAAATCCCGCAGGAAGCGATTCGTGTCGCTTTGCTTTTGATCGTACTCGAGCTCGAACATGTAACGCACCGGCTGCGCGACCACAAAATTCGCGTTGCCCTTGACGTCCACCTGGCGGACCGAGTGGCAGGTCAAGCAGGAGACCCCTTCTTGATAGCCATGCAGCGAAGTCAATTTTTCCGTTTCGATGAAAAGGTTCTTGGTGCCGGAGAAGAGCGAGATGGGATCGTGGCAACCGCCGCAGTAACGCGTGGACTCCGGACCGTTCTGTTTGGCCATGGTCGTCTGGATGGCCTGGAATCCCAAATCCATCGCCGAGTAGCGGTGCGCGCTCACTTCCCATTCCTTAACGATCTCTTCGTGGCACCCGGAGGTGCCGCAGCTTCGCGACCCGGACAGCAGACGCGCATCCATGGC
>JACOSF010000288.1 GCA_016179005.1 Acidobacteriota bacterium
GTGCGCGACTGCTCCAGGAGTTCGTCCACCATGGAATGCGCGGCCTTCTTCTTCAAGCCTTCAATTTGCTTCTCCATCTGCCGCGCGGCTTGCGTCATTCGTTCGATAGCCGCGAGCAACTCATCTTCGCCGGCGTTGAGCACCTGCGACAGCTTCTGCAGCATAGCTGCGGATTTCTGGTACGCCTCAAGCGCACGCGCGCCGGTGATGGCTTCCACGCGGCGCACGCCCGCCGCGACGGACTGCTCGCCGACAATTTTGAACACGCCGATATCGCCCGCACGCCGCACATGCGTGCCGCCGCAGAGCTCCTTGCTGTAAAAGCCGCGGGGCGCGCCCGCGTCGGAGATGGTCACCACGCGAACGTTTTGTTCGGGGTAGCGGTCGCCGAAGAAAGCCAGCGCACCCGACGCCAGCGCGGCGTCAATGTTCATGATGTCGGTTTCCACTTCCTGATTCCGCAGGAGCTGCTCGTTCACCTGCTGCTCGATCTCCCGCAGCTCGTCGGCGTCCACGCCGGCAAAATGCGTGAAGTCGAAGCGCAGATGGTCCTGCGCGACGAGCGAGCCGGCCTGCTTGACGTGCGTGCCCAGAATGTTGCGCAGCGCCGCGTGCATCAGGTGCGTGCCGGTGTGGTTGCGCTTGATGTGCTCGCGGCGCGCGGCGTCGGCCACGACGGCGACGCGATCGCCCACGCAGAGTTTTTCCTTCGCCACAATGCGGTGCGCAATCAGGCCGGACACCGGGTAATATGCGCCGCGCACCGTGGCCACTTCCATCGTCTGGTCGTTATCGTAGAACGCGCCGGTGTCCGCCATCTGCCCGCCGGACTCGGAGTAAATCACCGTGCGGTCGAGCACGATTTCCGCCTCGGCGCCGGCGGCGACTTCCTTCACCATCCCGTTCTTGGTTACGATGGCTTCGATGCGGCAGTCGCGCGAATGCGTGCCGAAATAAAAATCCGGCTCAGTGCGGAATGTTTCCGCCAGCTTGGCACGTCGCGGGCACCAGGAGAGAGAGAGAAGCCTTCGGCGATGGCCCAGTCCTCGATGAAGTCCGGGCGCAGCCCCAGCGTGCCGTAAGCGTAGAAGAGCGCGTCACCCGTGATGGCGGCATCACTTCGCCCGTATTTCGCGCTCATGAACTTGCGCAAGTTTTCCAGCGCGGGAACGACCAGCCGCGAGTATTTCTCCTCTTCTTCTCGAATGACCTCCGCGACCCGCTCGGCGCCCTCCAGAAGCTCCGGATACGGCGCCTTCATCATTTGCGTGACTTCGGCAGCGAGTTTGTAAAGAAATAGCTCGTTGAGCCCGAGCTTGCGCCCGTGGTCAATCGCGCGACGCATAATTTTGCGCAGAACATATCCGCGGCCTTCGTTGGAAGGAATCACGCCGTCGGAAATCAGAAACGCCGAGGCGCGGCTGTGATCGGCCAGTACGCGCAGGGAGACGTCCGTCGCAGCGTCCGTGCCGTATTTCTTGCCGGCCAACTCGCCGGCGAATTGGATCAACGGCTGGAAGAAATCCGTGTCGTAATTGGAAACTTTGCCTTGTAGCACTGCCGCTAGCCGCTCGAGGCCCATGCCGGTATCCACGCAGGGTTTGGGCAGGGGAGTCAGCTTGCCCTCGGTGTCGCGGTTGAACTGCATGAACACCAAATTCCACACTTCGACGTAGCGGCCGCACTCGCAGCCGAACGCGCAATCCTTATGGCCCTGGTCGGACGCCGCGGGGCCCATATCGTAGTGGATTTCGCTGCACGAGCCGCACGGGCCGGTTTCGCCCATGGCCCAGAAGAGCTCTTTGATCCCCTGGGCCCCTTCGAGCGGAATGACTCGTTCTTGGGGCGCGCCGACCTTTAGCCAAGTATTTCTAGAAAGCGAGTCTGGGCCGACAAGGACACCGGGTGCTAATTCAGCACCGCCAAATATGGTGAAGTAGAGCCTGTCGACAGGAATGTTGAACCATTCGCCATGAGTGAGCAATTCCCAAGCGTACTTGATTGCTTCTTCCTTGTAGTAGTCGCCGAAGGAAAAATTCCCGAGCATCTCAAAAAAGGTGTGATGGCGGTTGGTGAAGCCTACGTTTTCGAGGTCGTTGTGTTTGCCGCCGGCGCGAACGCATTTCTGCGACGTCACCGCGCGGCGGTAGTCGCGCTGGTCCACGCCGAGGAAGACGTCCTTGAACTGATTCATCCCCGCGTTGGTGAACAGCAGCGTGGGGTCGTTCACCGGCACGAGCGAAGAGCTGCGCACCGGCCGGTGCCCGTTCTGCGCGAAGTAATCGATGAATTTCTGGCGAATCTCGTGTCCGGTCAATTTGCCCTCAGCGAGACTGCATCACAAAACGGAACATTATAGCAGTAAGAGAGGAGGTCATGAGGTCGAGAGGTCATGAGGTCATGAGGTCATGAGGTCAAGAAGTCAGAGAGGCCCCATTAGAAGCCTGTGTCCCGCAAAGATGCTCGATGTTTTTCGGTTTCCAAAATCTGTGTTCATCTGTGTTCATCTGTGGTTTCAATATCTTCAGTTTCGGGGAGTTCCGCGACTTCACGTTTCGTCAAAGCGCGCAGCTCGCGGCGGATGATATCGGAATCGAATCCGGCGCGGAGGAGCGTGCCGTAGAGTGAGGCCAGCTTGCGATCATCGAGCGGGCCGCGCAGGGAACGGAGTTTGCGCTCGATGCGTTTGCGCACCTGCGCTGCGGCATCCACGTCGCGCAGCCCTTCGTCGAGCGCCGCCTCGATGTGCCGGTCGGGGACGCCGCGGGCGCGCAATTCCCGTGCAATGCGGTGGCGGCCCTGACGGCGGTTTTCCGAGTGCTGGCGCACGAACTGCATCGCGTAGCGCGCGTCGTCGAGATACTGATGCTCTTTCAGCCGGCCGAGTACACGCTGCACGATGGCCTTCTCATCCGCGCGGCGTTCCAGCGCGCGGCGCATCTCGAAGACGGAATGCGCCCGCCGCATCAGCGCCTTCAGCGCAAAGTCGTACAACTCTTCTTCCGTAATGAGTTTCCTGGGGGCTCTCGGCATTCGGTTTTAACCTGTTTCTGCGCCTTGATGCCGTTTTCTCGGTTTCACTCGGGGAAGGGAAAAAGTCCTCTATCAGGCTTGGAACAGATGTCGATCTCTTCCTATCGTCCCGCCAGATTCCGACCCTGACGGCGGATCCCCGCCGAGGCTACCACGCGACTGCGCGCCGCTTCAACCGCAGAAGAGATCAACCACAGATGAACACTGATCAACACGGATTAGAGAACTCAAGGGTGGAAGGACTTAAGATGGGAATTTCAGGATCACTTTGTCGGCGCGAGAAGCCGGGCCCTTCTGGTTGTAATAGACCTCTGTGCCGTCACAAAGCATCCCGCCGAGTCCCGGGCGCTTGGGAACGGCAGTAATCTCGAAGCTTTCACCGCTTGTGGTGAGCCGAAACTGGTAGTTGGGATTGCGAAGAGGATTGGGTTGCAACGCTCCCAAAGTCCAGCTGGGCCCCTTGCAACCGGCCGTCGCTTCTTGGAGGGAAGGAAAACGGCCAAAGACATCCTTGCAGCCGGCGACCATCAACGCCAAACCGAGAAGTCCGCTGGCGGCTTCTTTTTCTGCGGCGGAGAGCTGTTTAATGAGCGCATCGGACTGTTCCTTTTCGGCGGCCTGGGCGGTTTGCTCGACTGTAGCTTCACCCAGCGGAACGAACGATTGAAGGACGCTCTCAAAGGCGGGCGCAAACTCCTCGAAGCGCTTGCCAGACATGACAAAAAAGTTGAACTCATACACTCGCCGGGATTGGGGGACCAGCACAAAGACCGAGCGCACCAGGGCGGGCAGCTCTCCTTTCTGCTGGCGCATGACCTCGCGGGCCGAGTGCCCAGCCACGGCCAGGTTGCGGGAGGAAAGCTGGAGGAAAGGCCCCGCGATGTTTTTCGGCCGGCGATCCTCCCAGACTTGCCACTCTTCATCCGTGAAGGAGGCTTTGGGGCCGGGCAACGCGTGGGAGTGCACGGTGACGAGACACCCGTAGCTGTTCTGAGGGTCGCATTCGATCCACATGGTTTCGAGACGACCACTTGAACCCAACTCTTCCTCGGGCCGGAGTCTCCAACTTCCGGGGATGGCCAGACGCACGCCAACTATTTTGTTCTCGACCGATTGTGTTTCGGCCACCGCCTTGGCTTTCTTGCGCTCGCGTTCTTTCCGCGCCACTTCCGCCAGAGAAGGTTGACTTTGCTGTGCGGCAAGATTTCCGCCGAGTACCAACAGGCAGGATACGAGCGCGAGCCATCGCCGCATGGAACTCATCTTCGTTTGAGCATATAGGAAGGGAAGCAGGGAAGCAAGGA
>JACOSF010000082.1 GCA_016179005.1 Acidobacteriota bacterium
ATACCAAATCAGAGCCGCTATTTTCGCCTATCCCATTCACCCCGTCCAATCCATTTCCTCTTTCGCCTCCAAAATAATAACGGGCGGCTCCTCGCCGCCCGTTCTTCCGATTTTCGAGTTTCGAATTTCGGTCTTCGCTATGTTTGATCTGTGGTTTCTGAATCTGCGAAATCTGCGGATTCCCTGATTTTCAGCGTGGCCCTCGCCGACGCCACCCACTCCTCAAACTCCACCGGCATTTGCCCGCTCGCCACGCCCGCCAGGAACGCTGCCACCATTTCCGCCTGCCCCTTGCCGCGAAAGTTCATCGTTTTCTGCCGTCCCTCGCGCACCAACGTCGCGCGCGCAAAATCGTCGAGCGTGGCTGTGCGCCCCTCCGCCGAAATCTCAATCCGTTCTTTCGGCAACTTCGCGGGCGCAAGACAATCGTATGCAATTGTCGCCACCGACCCATCCGCAAAATTCAGCACGGCGTTCACATCCTCATTCGGCAGTTCGCCGCGTATCGTCGCAACAATTTTCGACACCGGCGCGCCGGTCATCGCCCGGCACCAGTCCACGAAGTGACAGACCTCGCCCAAAATGCGTCCACCCTGCGCCGGGTCCCCCAGCCAGTGATTTTCCGGCAGCGGCCCCGCGTGCACCGTATAGAGGATATTCATCGGCTGCGCGCCCCCAAAAAACTCCTGGAGCGCTCTTGTCGCCGGCGCAAACCTCCGGTTGTGCCCCAGCATAAACGGCACGCGCTTGGCCGCTTGCGCTGCCACAATCCGTTCCAGTTCTTCTTCACTCAGGCACATCGGCTTTTCGAGAAACACCGCTTTGCCCGCCGTGATGGCCTCTGCGGCTAGTGCCGCATGTAATTTATGCCGCGTCGCTATGATCACCGCGTCAATTTCCGCGTCGCGGAAAATCTCTCGCGCATCCGTCGTGCACCGCGCAAATCCAAATTCTTCTCCCGCCTTTTTTGCCGACACGCCTCTCATGTTGGCGACGCTCACCAGCCGCACCCGCGCATCGCTCGTCAACCCCGGCAGCAGGTACGCTCTCGCGTAGCTTCCTGCGCCGATCACGCCGACGCCGATCGTCCCTGCCTTCCGCGCCGGCAACGGCGCCAGTTGCATCGTTGTCGCCGGTTTCCGCTCCGCCTTTGAATATTCCAGCAACACGCCCAGCGACGCCGTCCTCCCGTTCGACACCACCTCGTACGCCCGCGCCACGTCGTCCACTGCAAAGCGGTGCGTGATCAGCGGCGCCACCGCAATTTGCTTCCGCGCCAGCAAATCGAGAAACCCCTCTAAATTCCGTCGCAGCGACCACCGCTCTTTTTCGATGGGGAAATCCTCGCCACTCTCCTCGTAAGCCGGGTCGTATCGCCCCGGCCCGTACGACCGCGCGTACACCACGGAAAGTTCTTTCGCGTAGCACGCATTCCGCGGCAAATCCGTGCGCACGTCACCTACCACCACCAGCGTCGCGCGGTCCGCCGCCGCTTCGACGGCCCACTCCACCGGCTCCGCACTCTTGCTCGCCGCCGCGACAAACACGCGCGCAAATCCGCGAAAGACTCCCCAGCCATGCAGCGTTTCGCGCAAGCTCTCGCGGTCCGCGCGCGCGACGTGCTCGAATCCAAGCTGCCGCGCTATCTTCATTCGATCTTCGCGCAAATCAAATCCCGCCACGCTCGATCTTCGCGCAAATCAAATCCCGCCACGCAGCATCCTGACGCGCGCAGTACCTGTGCCAGCAGCAACCCCACCGGCCCCAGCCCCAGCACCGCCACGTCTTCGTTTTTCGCCGCATGCGAGAGATGGACTGCGTGCAGCGCAATCCCTCCCAGCGCCACAAACGCCGCTTCTTCAAAACTCACGCCCTCGGGAATCGCCGCTATAAAATTCCGCGGCACAAAATTAGTTTCCGCATGCGTGGCCGCATCCGTGCCTGCGCACGCCACACGCGTCCCCGGTGAAATCTCACAGTCGCGCGCTTCCAGCACCGTTCCCGCGCACGAGTAGCCCATGGCCCGCGTCACGTCCAGCCGCTGCTGCACCTTCTGAACCGTTTGCGCAAACCCTTCGCGCCGCAAGTTGTCGAGCACTTTCTTCACTTGGTCCGGCCGTTGCAGCGCTTTCCCGAGCAGGCTCGACTTCCATAGCTCCAGCGCTGCGCGTTCCGTCCC
>JACOSF010000311.1 GCA_016179005.1 Acidobacteriota bacterium
GGCAGCGTGCCCAACACCATCGCCGTGGACCCCTTCTATCAAGTGGGCTACGCGCAGATGTGGAATGTGGCGATGGAGACGCAGCTTTCGCAGGTGTACACGATTGAATTCACGTACACGGGAACCAAGGGAACGCACCTGGACCTACTGCGGTCGCCGAACCGCGCGCTGCCTACGTGCCCGCTGTGCACGGATTCCGTGCGGCGAATTCCAAATGCGCCGGGATTTACGTACGACACGTCGGGGGCGTCATCCACCTACCACGCGCTGCAAGTGCGCGTGCAGCGGCGGTTGAGCAAGGGCGTGATGGTGATGGGCACGTACACCTACGGCAAGTCCATCGACAATGCCAGCTCCATTGGCGGCGGCGCGCAAGTGGTGGTGCAGGACGACGCGAATTTCGATGCCGAGCGCGGGCTTTCCACATTCGACATGCGGCACCAGTTCCGTTCGTTCTTCGTGTGGGAGTTGCCCTTCGGCGAACGGAAACGCTGGGCCAAGAAAGGCTGGCAGGCCAACCTGCTCGGCAACTGGACGCTGAACGGCAACTATGTTTGGACCACGGGAACGCCGTACACGGCGCGGCTGCTGGGCGCGGCCTCCAACAACAGCGGCACAGGCAACAATTTTTCGGAGCGGCCGGATGCGGTGGGAAATCCGAACCTGTCTTCCGGCATGCGCACGCCACTGCACTTCTTCGATACGACGGCATTCGCACAGCCACTGCCGGGACTTTTCGGCAACGCCGGGCGGAACACGATCATCGGGCCGGGCACCGTGCAACTCAACATGAGCGCGGGAAAATTCATGCGCTTCGGAAAAGACAACCGGGGACGACTGGAGTTCCGCTGGGAAGCACAAAACCTGTTCAACACACCCAACTTTACCGGGCTGGGCACGGCGCTGGGGTCGTCGAACTACGGACGCGTGTCGGGAGCGCGGCAGATGCGCGCGATGAATCTGCAGATGCGGGTGAACTTCTGATGTCCATTCTTTGGATACCGAAAGGTTTTGCGGTACGGCGCATCTTCGCAGTTCTGGTGATCGCATCGCTGCTGGCGCCGGCGGGCGCAGCGCAGACACCCCAGCAGCAGACACCGCCGCGCGTGGTTGTCCCGCCGCCTCCGCCGCAGCAGAAAGGGCCGGAACCCGGCGAACGAGTGATCCGCGTTTTCACCGACCTGGTGCTGATTGACGTGCAGGTGATGGGACGGGACGGCAAGCCGGTGAAAGGGCTGAAGCCGGAAAACTTCAAGCTGCTGGAAGACGGCAAAGAGCAGAAAGTCGCGTCATTCGATTACTACGACATCGAGACGATTGAAACGGCCGGGGCGGTGGACCAAAAACCGATCCTGGTGTCGCTGGGCGCGGTGGCGCAGCCGGAAAAAGTGCGTGAAACGGTGCGGGACCACCGGCTGATCGTGCTGTTCTTCGATATGACCTCCATGCAGCCGGACGAACTGCTGCGGGCGATCACCGCGGCGCAGAAATACCTGCGCGAACAGATGACGCCGGCGGACCTGGTGGGCGTGGTGGTGTTCGGCAACCGGCTGAACGTCTATGCCAACTTCACCAACGACCGCGAATTTGTGCTGCGCGCCGTCGCGCGGCTGCGGCCGGGGAAGGAAGCGCAACTGGCGGGAGCGGTGGATAACGCGGCCGCGGCCGGCGAAGAGGCCGTGACGGAAGATACCGGCGATGCGTACACGGCGGACGAGACGGAGTTCAATATTTTCAATACCGACCGGAAACTCGCCGCCATCGAGGGCTTGTGCAGCCTGCTGCGGGACATCCCCGGGAAAAAAGCGGTGATTGAATTCGCGGGCGGCATCACGCAGACGGGACAGGAAAACCGGTCGCAACTGCGCAGCGCGGTGGACGCGGCGAACCGCGCGAACGTGTCGCTGTACACAGTGGACACGCGGGGACTGCAAGCCAGCGTGCCGGGCGGAGACGCCAGCGCCGGCGCGTCCGCGGGGACGGCGATGTTCAGCGGAGCGGCGGTCTTCCGGCAGGCAGCGTCGCGGCAGGATTCGCGCGAGACGCTGGCCACGCTTTCCCAGGACACTGGCGGGCGCGCGTTTTTCGACATGGGCGACTTCAAGGAAGTGTTCGAGCAAGTGAAGGAGGATGCCTCCGGCTACTACTTGCTGGGCTACTACAGCGCGAACAGACAGAAGGACGGCAAGTGGCGCGACGTGAAGGTGAAAGTGGTCGCGCCGGGCACGAAGGTGCGGCACCGCGAGGGCTACTACGCGGCGAAGGATTACACGCGGTTCAACACCGAGGACCGCGAGCGGCAACTCGACGAGGCCATGCGCGCGGAAAATCCGCGGGTGGAGCTGCCGCTGGCGGTGGAAGCGTCGCAGTTCCGGCTGAACAGCGACGAAGTGTTCGTGCCGGTGGCCGTGAAGCTAGCGGCCAGCGCGCTGGATTGGGCGGAAAAACGCGGGCGGCGCGAAACGGAGTTCGACTTCGCGGCGGAGGTGCGGCTGACGCTGCCGCAGGGACGCGTGGGCCCGGTGATGGGCGTGATGCGGGACACCGTAAAAGTGAAACTGGATTCGGAGAGGTTCCAACAGGTGTCGCAGCGGGCCATCGTCTATCAGGGCGGCTTCATCCTGGCGCCGGGAAGCTACCGGCTGAAATTCCTGGCGCGAGAGAATGAGTCGGGACGCATCGGGACGTTCGAACAGGATTTGCTGATCCCCATGCGGCAGCCGGAACGCCTGGAGCTGAGCACCATCATGCTGTCGAGTCAGCTCGAAACGGTGAAGAAGACA
>JACOSF010000312.1 GCA_016179005.1 Acidobacteriota bacterium
CGCTGACGGATGAAGGTCTGGTGGAGGCACGCGAACACTGGGTGGCCCACTGCTCGACTTGCCACGCTCTCGATGGCAGCGGCAACACAACGATCGGGCGGAACCTTTATCCGAAGGCACCAGACATGCGAGATCTGGACACGCAGAAACTGACTGACGGCGAGCTGTTCTACATCATCTCCAACGGTGTGCGCTTTACGGGCATGCCCGCGTGGGGCGGAGAGGATAGCCCGCAATCGATCTGGGAACTGACAGGCTACATCCGGCGTTTGCCGGGGCTCTCGCCGGAAGAGAAACTGCTGCTGGAAAAACTACAGCGCGGAGAGACTGGCGAGGGAAAAGCAGCAGCACCGAAGACGCACACGCACGCGCCGGGTACGCCGCCGCACAAGCACTAATTGGAGCCATTGGAGCATGCGAACACGGACCATCATTCTTGTGCTGTTCGGACTGGCGACACTCACATCGCGCGCGCAGGCGCAGAGCGCCGGGCAGAGTTCCTTTGCTGAATTGCACAATCGGCTCGCGCGGGCGGCAGACGCCCAGCTGGAGGCTATTCGCACAGCACCGGTGTCCCAAACTCCAACGCTTCCTGCAATCGCGTCCACTGGAACTGTTACTTCGGTGGATCTTGCCTCTGGCTCCAGAAGCTTGGCCCTTGCCGTCTCACTCTCCCGCGTGAGCGCGGCGCAGGAACGGTTGCTCGAATTGCGCGTGGATGCGGCGCGGATCTTTGTTGAAGAGGGCGTGCCACTGGAGTTGCTGGTGGTGGCAGAAGTCGAGAGCGGGTTCCATCCGCTGGCGATTTCGCCGAAGGGCGCGCGCGGGCCGTGGCAATTGATGCCAGCCACCGCCGAGCGGTTGGGCCTGCGCGTGGATGGGCTCATGGACGAGCGCATTCAACCAGAGCGTTCCACGCGGGCGGCGGCGCGCTACCTGCGGGAACTTTACGTGCAGTTCGGCGACTGGCTGTTAGCACTGGCCGCCTACAACGCCGGCGAGCAGCGCGTGGCGAGAGCTGTGGAACGCGGCGGCACGCGCGACTTCTGGCAGTTGGCCGCGCGGCGATTGCTCCCCACGGAGACGCAGCGGTATGTGCCGGCGGTGTTGAATACTGGGAATCCTCGCTGAAAGTCTTCGAGAGGTGGTTTGCAGATGGCGGAGAGGGGGGGATTCGAACCCCCGGCACCGGTTTTAGCCAGTGCAACTGCTTAGCAGGCAGCCCTGTTCGGCCACTCCAGCACCTCTCCGCAGAGATTGGCGGCCAATAGCTCGCGCCTGCTTTGCAAAGTATAACATCCAAGCTCCCCGCAGTAGAAGCGTACCCAAGTGCGTTGCGCGGACTGCGAAAAATCCTCTATAATTCAGGCGTTCCGCAGGATGCGGGGTTCCGAAACCACGTTTGTGAGGAACCGCCACAAGGGGTATTGTGTCGCCTGGCCATGGCCAGTGAACGCGAAACTTCAGAGGTCTGAATCTAGCAAGAGCGAATCATGAGCGATGCCGTAGCAAAAATCCGGAAAAAGCTCGAGGAAGAGGTGAGGACCGTCGAGCATGAGTTGAACCTCGAGCTGCCCAAGGAACTGATGAAGGCTCGGGCGCACGGCGACCTTTCCGAAAACGCGGAATACAAATACGCCAAAGAGCGACAGAGCTACCTGTCAGCGCGGCTGGGGCAGCTCAAAAAACGTCTGGGTGATGTGTCCATGCTGAACCTGGACAACCTGCCGACTGACCGGGCGGGCTACGGCTCGCGCGTTTGCCTGCTCGACCTGCAAAAATCCGCGGAAGTGGAGTATAAGCTGGTGACACCGGAGGAAGCCGACGCGACGAACGGACTGATCTCCACTTCTTCGCCGATCGGCAAGGCCCTGCTGGGACGGAGCGAGAGAACCAATCACATGGTGACACGGAAAATCGGCGAGGTTCTGCGGTGGGTACTCTACAAGATTGTCCACGCGCTGGCGGCCACGGGTGTCGAGCCGAATTTCCTGACTTTCCTCGGGCTGGTCATCAACATCGTGGCCGCGTATCTTTTCGCCAAGGGCCGCTTCCCTGCTGCCGGCGGAGTGATGATCCTGGCCGGTCTTTTCGACATGGTGGACGGGCGCGTGGCGCGTGCGCAGGGCCGCGTGACAAAATTCGGCGCGTTCTTCGACTCCGTCATCGACCGCTATTCCGACCTCGTCCTCTATCTCGGGCTGCTGATCCACTACGCCAACAGGAGCCGCAACCGCTACGCGGTGCTGGTGGGCGTGGCCATGGCCGGTTCGGTGATGGTCAGCTACACACGGGCGCGGGCGGAATCGCTGATCCCGGAGTGCAAGGCCGGCTTCTGGGAGCGCCCAGAGCGCATCGTGCTCTTGATCATCGGCGCGCTGGCCAACAAAATAGCGCCGGCGCTGTGGCTGCTGGCCATCGGGCCGAACATCACCGTCATCCACCGGATCATTTACACGTGGCGGGAGGCGAAGGCCGGACATTTCGTAGAGGTCGTCCCGGTCACCGCACCCGAGGCGGAATCGGCCAAGCCGCCAGAAACCGCGGCCTTGGAAAGCACGACGCGCCCCGCTGCCCCGCAGGGCGAGGAGAGCCTCGTACCCGGAGTGGCCGTCCCGCAGCGCGGGAGCGGTCGCTAGAGCAAGACCATGAATGCGACGACAGTGTGGGAATTGCTGGGACTCACCGGCATCATTCTTTTTTTCGCCGGGCTGCATATGCTATGGCAGGCCCGGGAGGAATTTTTTTTCTGGCTGGAAGAATATTTTCGGCTA
>JACOSF010000313.1 GCA_016179005.1 Acidobacteriota bacterium
CCACACTTTCGAACGCGCCGATGCTGCCCGGCATTTCAAGACCATCATCACGCTCGACGACGTCGCGCGCTCCAAGCCCGCTCCCGAAGGCCTCGAGAAAATTCTCGACGGCCGCGACCCGGCCTCCGCTCTGTATCTGGGCGACAACGTAGACGACGCCCTTGCCGCGAAGGCTGTGGGCGTGCCATTTTTGGGCGTCTTGCCCCGCGGCAGCGCCGCCCGCCGCGTCCTCGGTTCGAAGCTGCGCGAACTCGGTGCCCGCGCCATCCTGCACCGCGTGGAAGAGGTGGAACGTTGGCTGCCATGAGAAAGTCGCTGATTCGCCGCACCACGACGGAGACGGACATCCGCGTCCGCTTGAACCTTGACGGCCGCGGCCGCGCGCGCATCCACACCGGCATCCGCTTCCTCGATCACATGCTGGAGCTTGTCGCGCGTCACGGCGCAATGGATTTGGAAGTGGACGCTCGGGGGGACCTTGACGTTGACCAGCACCACACCGTCGAGGACGTTGGCATTACCCTGGGCCAGGCGGTACGCCAGGCGCTCGGCTCCAAGCGCGGCATCCTCCGCGCCGGCTACTTCGTGATGCCCATGGACGAAGCGCTTGCTGTCGCCGCTGTGGACTTGAGCGGGCGATCCTGCTTCGCCGGCAAGTGGCGGATCGCGGCGCAGCGCGTGGGCGATCTTCAGACCGAGCTGCTCGAGGATTTCTTCGGGGCGTTCGCGCAAGCCGCTGCGGCGAATGTCCATCTGCGATTACTCTGCGGGCGCTCGTCGCACCACCAGGTGGAGGCGCTTTTCAAAGCCTTTGCCCGTGCGCTCCGCTTTGCCGTTTCGCGCGACACGCAGCTCCGCGGCGTGCTGCCCAGCACCAAGGAGCTTTTGTAAAGATGCCCGCCAAAATCACTCTGGTGGACTACGGCGCTGGGAATCTGCCGTCGGTCGAGCGGGCGCTGCGCCGCCTCGGCGCGGAGACGGAGCGCGCCGCCGATCCGCGCGCCGTGGAAGCCGCGCGCGTCCTCGTGCTTCCCGGCGTGGGACATTTCGGTGCCATGATGCGCACGCTCGGCGAGCGCGGCCTGATTTCACCTCTGCGCTTCGCCATGAAGGGCGGCGTACCGTTCCTCGGCATCTGTCTCGGCCTGCACGCGCTCTTCGAGTCCAGCGCGGAAGCCTCCGGCGTGGAAGGACTCGGCATTTTGCCCGGATGCGTCGAAGCCCTGCCACAAACCGCCAAGCTGCCGCACATGGGCTGGAATCAATTGCGGCGGAGACCAGATGGCGGATTGCTCCGTGGCGTGCCCCACGCCGCGTGGTTTTATTTTGCGCATTCCTTTGCCGTGCTTGTGGATGACGGACACTCCGCCACGCCCTCCCTGCCGGGCAGTACGGTTGCTGTGTGCGAGCATGGCGCTCCGTTCGTCGCTGTTTTGCAGCAGGGCGCCACGCATGCCGTGCAATTCCACCCGGAAAAATCCGGCGAAGCGGGCGCGCAGGTACTCCGAAATTTCCTGGAGATGTCGCGATGACGCTGGCGCGGCGGATCATTCCGTGTCTCGATACCGACGCGACGCGCGTCGTGAAGGGCGTGCAGTTTGCCGGCCTCCGCGACGCCGGCGACCCCGTCGCTCTGGCCGCGCGCTACAACCGCGAAGGCGCCGATGAACTCGTCGTGCTCGATATCGCCGCCGCGCGCGACAACCGTCCAACCTTCCTCCAAACCATCCGTCTGGTGGCGGCGCAGCTGGCGATTCCACTCACCGCCGGCGGCGGCATCCGCACACTCGATGACGCCCGCGCCGTCCTGCGCGCCGGCGCCGACAAAGTCACAGTCAACACCGCTGCCGTCGAGCGGCCGGAGCTACTTTCCGAATTGTCCGCCGAATTCGGCGCGCAAGCCGTGGTGCTGGCCATTGACGCCAGCCGCGACACGGATCAATGGAGAGTGTTCGTGCGAGGCGGCCGCGTGCCGTGTGGGCGCGACGCTCTCGATTGGGCGCAGGAAGGCGTCGCGCGGGGCGCGGGCGAAATCTTGCTCACCTCGATGGACCGCGACGGCACGCGGAGCGGATTCGACTGCGCCCTCACCGCCGCTGTTTCGCGCGCTGTCAGCGTGCCCGTGATTGCGTCCGGCGGCGCCGATAGCGCGGAGGATTTCCTGCGGGTCTTCACTGAGGGCGCCGCCGACGCGGCCTTGGCCGCCTCGATCTTTCACGACAACGTGCAGCCCATCGCCGCGCTGAAGGAATTTCTCGCGGCGCGCGGCGTGCCGGTGCGGTTGGGCCGATGATCATCGCGTGCATCGATCTCCAGGGCGGAAAAGCTGTGCAGCTTGTCCGCGGCCGGCGGTGCGCGCTGGCTGTGGACGACGTGCTCGGCCTCCTCAACCGCTTTCGCCGCTATTCCGTTCTTCACGTGATTGACCTCGACGCCGCTCTTTGCCGCGGCACAAACGCCGGGCTGGTCCGCTTGCTGTGCCGGCAATCGAAATCAAAGGTGCGCGTCGGCGGCGGGATTCGCAGCGTGGCCCGAGCGGGGTGGATGCTGCGCTGGGGTGCGGAAAAGGTCATCGTGGGCAGCGCGGCGTTCCGCGGCGGGAAGATCCATCACGCGTTTTTGCGGCGCCTGGCGCGGCGCGTCGGCCGCCGAAGAATTGTTCTGGCACTCGACGCCGAAAGGGGACACATCGTGGTGCGCGGCTGGCGCAAGCGCTTGGCGTTGCGCCCGGAGGAAGTGATGCCGCAACTCGAGCCCTATTGTGCGGAGTTTCTCTGCACGTGCGTGGAGAAGGAAGGCGCCATGCGCGGCACGAACCTCGCCTGGTTCCGCGCGCTGCGCCGTGCCACGCGCCTGCCCATCACCGCCGCCGGTGGCATCCGCAGCCGCCGCGAAGTCCGCGCCCTCAAACGCCTCGGCATGAACGCCGCCATCGGCATGGCCCTCTACCTCGACCAGCTTCGCTGAGAAGCCGAAAAGCCATTCGCCCGTTTCGCTGCTTGCCCACAGCATTCCTGCCGCTTGCCGGCTGGCGGCGGGGTGCAGGCCCCGCGAATTCGCGTTTCGCAATTGACGCCGCCGCCGCTTCGACGCATAGTCCTTGTTTCCTGCTGGCCGTATTTTGCGCGCCGGCGGGCAGGAGAGGAGATTCCATGAAGCTCCGGATGCTCGCGATGGCGTGTTTGCTGGCCCTTTGTACTTTTCTCGCGGTCGCCGCCGATCCGCCGCAGGCCAAGAAACTCAAAGTCTATATCTCGGTGGATATGGAGGGCGTGGTCGGCGCGGTCACCGGCGACCAGCTTGGCCCCACTGGCTTTGAGTACGCCCGCTTCCGCGAGTTCATGACCCGCGAGGCGCTCGCCGCCGTGAATGCAGCGAAGGAAGGTGGCGCCACGGAAATCCTGGTCAGCGATTCCCACGGCAACGGCGAAAATTTGCTCATCGAACTTTTTCCGCCGGACGTGCGCATCATCCGCTCCTGGCCGCGCCACCTTTCGATGATGGCCGGCATTGACGAAAGTTTCGACGCGGTCATATTCATCGGCTATCACGCCTCCACCAACAATCCCGCCGGTGTCCGCGCGCACACCTTTTCGAGCGCACGCCTCACCCGCGTCGCCTTGAACGGCACCAACGTGACTGAAGGCGTGTGGAACGCCGCCATCGCCGGCCACTTTGGTGTTCCCGTGGTAATGATTTCCGGCGACGACGCGGCCATTGCCGAGGTGCGCTCGCTCGTTGGCAATGTCGAAGGGGCGGAGACGAAAAAATATCTCGGCTTTCATTCCGCCAACACGCTCACGCCGCAAGCTTCGTATGAATTGATCGCGCAAAAAGTGAAAGCCGCGCTGGGCCGCCTGAAGGATTTCAAGCCGTACAAAATGCAGGCGCCGGTCACGGTGGACGTCAGCTTCAAGCATTACACGCAAGCCGAGCTGCTCGCGTACCTGCCGGGCTTCGAGCGCACCGATTCGCATTCGATTCGCTACCGCGCGAAAAACATGCTCGAAGCTTCCGACATCATGGTGTTCATCAACAGCTACAGCAACTCACTCGAACCTTAAGCCCGCGATTTGCACAGGCTTCCAGCCTGTGTGGAATTCTTTCGTAGGAATGCCGCCATGCCAGTTGCCGAGCATCCATCAAGCCGCTCTTCGCCGCCCGCGCTCTCCGCGTTCCGTCCGCTCGTCCGCGCCATCGCCTGTACCATCGTGCCGGAAGCTGCGGCGCTGAACGAAAAAGCCTGGGCCGATTTCAATCTTTTGACGGACGCCGCAATCGGCGACCGCCCGCCGGCCCTGCAACGCCGCTTGCAACTGTTCCTTCGCGCCATCGATTGGCTTCCTTTGCTACGCTTCGGTCGCCGCTTCGCTTCGCTCCAGCCCGCGCAGCGCGCGCGCTTCCTCGCGGGCCTGGAAAATCATCCGGTGCAACTTATCCGCAGCGGCTTCTGGGGTCTTCGCACTCTGGTTCTGCTCGGCTACTACGGTCGGCCGGACGCCGCCGCGGCCATCGGCTACGCCGCTGACGCGCGCGGCTGGGAGGCGCGGCGATGAAGGAACGCGCCTTCGACATCGTCATCATTGGTTCCGGCGCCGGCGGCGGCACCGTCGCTCAGCAACTTTCTCCGCTCTGCCGCGACGGCTTGCGCATCGCCGTGCTCGAAAAAGGCCCCAAGCTGCGCGACGAGGAATTCACCGGCCGCGAATTTGAGATGGCCCGCGTTCTGTACGAAGAGGGCGGCGGATTCCTCACCGCCGAAGCCACCATGACGCTGGCCTTCGGCAGCACCTACGGGGGCTCCACCGCCGTTTACACCGGCACTTCGCTGCTCCCTCCTGAGCGCGTGCTGCGCAACTGGAATATTCCCGGCCTCACGCTCGACGAAATCGAGCGCCGCGCGCAGAAGTTCAAAACGCAAAACAATGTGCACTTGATCGAGGACGACCTCATCAACGAAAACAATCACCTCTTTGTAGCGGGCTGCCGCCGCCTCGGCTGGCAGGCCGCCCAGTTTCCGG
>JACOSF010000314.1 GCA_016179005.1 Acidobacteriota bacterium
CGGGATTCATGTCAAACGTCTGAATGAAAAGCTCCTGCAGCGCCTCAACGGAGAAATTCCGAATCTGTTCTGCAACGTGCGCCAGCAGGAGTGCGGCTTCCCCATCAACGGCCGCGAGCGCCCGCGCGGCGCGCGTGACGCGCTGGTGGTAGCCGTCGCCCGGATAAACGAGCAGGTCGGCGAGGGAGTCGTAGATCGAAGAGCTTTCCATCACATGCCTCGATGCGGACCGGAGAGGAAGCCGAAGCCGACGCCTTGCTTGTGTTCGAGAGGATCCTCGAACATTTGAATGGCTTCCTCACGGTGCGCGGGTGGGATGATGAAGCGGTCATCGAAGGAGCAGAGCGAGGTGAGTTGATAGATGCCGTCGGCTTCTTCAGGCGTACAGTCCGCTTCGGTGAGCATTCGCTGAGCCAGGGTCATGTCCACATCTCCGACCGTCAACGCGCGGCGGTACCAGCGCACCGCCTTCTGCTTCTTGAGCGCGTAACGCACGTGCGCTTCGTGCCCGGCTCCAAACAGGTTGGCCAGGAATTTCATCGGCACGCGCGCGGTCTCGATGTCGTGGAACAGGTCCTCGGAATCGTGGGCCACGGCGTTGCCTTCCCGGTGCGCCATCACCGGCGACATCGGCGGCACGTAGAACAGCATGGGCAGCGTGCGGAACTCGATGTGCGGCGGCAGCGCTACTTTCCAGAGCTTGACGTATTTATACACCGGCGATTTCTGCGCCGACTCGATGGTGGAATCGGCGACGCCGTTCGCGCGGGCCGCGGCGATCACTGCGGGGTCGTTGGGGTCGAGGATGAGCGAGCGCTGTCCTTCGACGAGTTGCTCGTTGGGCAGCTTGGCGACTTCCTCCAAGCGCGAGGCGTCGTAGAGCAGCACGCCGAGGTAGCGAATGCGTCCTACGCAAGAGTGGAAGCAGGCCGGCGCCTGGCCGGTCTCTACGCGCGGGAAGCAGAGGATACACTTCTCGGATTTGCCGGTGGACCAATTGAAGAAAACTTTTTTGTAGGGGCAGGCGGCGATGCAGGAGCGCCAGCCGCGGCAGCGCTTCTGGTCAAGGAGCACAATGCCGTCTTCGCCGCGCTTGTAGAGCGCGCCCGACGGGCAGGCGGCCACGCAGCCCGGGTTCAGGCAATGGTTGCAGATGCGCGGAAAGTAGAAGAACACCAGGCGCTCCACTGCGAAGAGCTGCTCGCGCTGCTCGGGCGTAAGCCCGGCGAGGTTGGGATCGTTCGCGGCGTAGATGGGCGAGCCGCCCAGGTCGTCGTCCCAGTTGGGGCCGGACTCGATGTTGATGAGTTCGCCGGTGACCATGGAGACCGGCCTCGCGGTGGGCTGATCCGAGCCCTCCGGCGCGTTAAACAGGTGCTGATAGTCGTAGGTCCACGGCTCGTAGTAGTCGTCCATCGTCGGCATGTGCGGATTGTGGAAGATGTTGAAGATCACCTTCCGCTTGCCGGTGGACTTCAGGCTCAGGTCGCCGTTGTTCACTTCCCAGCCGCCGGCGTAGCGGTCCTGGTCTTCCCAGCGGGTGGGATAACCGGTGCCGGGCTTGGTCTCCACGTTGTTCCACCACATGTACTCGGTGCCGCGGCGATCGGTCCAGATGTTCTTGCAGGCGATCGAGCAGGTGTGGCACCCGATGCATTTGTCCAGGTGGAAGACCATTGCGATCTGTGAGCGGACATCCATGGTCAGGCTCCTTTGGTTACCACTTCAATTCCGGAAGTTTGCGCACGAGCACATGGGTATCGCGGTTGCAGCCGATCGGGCCCCAGTAGTTGAAGTGGTAGGTAAACTGCCCGTAGCCACCGACCATCAAATTGGGCTTCAGGCGGACGCGCGTGAGGCTGTTGTGCCCCCCGGCGCGACGGTGGCCGCGAAGAGGCGACGTCGGCACCGAGTAGGTCCGCTCCGGCGAGTGATACTGGATGCAGATGCCGCGCGGAATGCGCGCGCTGACCACGGCGCGCGTGCACACCACGCCGTTGTCGTTGTGCACTTCGACCCAGTCGTTATCGGCGATGTTGATGTCGGCGGCGTCCTTGTCGTTCATCCACAGCGGCTCGACGCCGCGAGAAAGCGTGGTCATGCGCTGGTTATCGCCGTAGGTGGAGTGGATGTGCCACTTGCCGTGCGGCGTGAGGTAGTTCAAGCACTTCGTCGGGCCGACTTCCTTGCTGAAACGGAGATCGGAATACTGCGTGGGCAGCGGCTTGGGCTTGTACGTCGGCAGGTGCTCGCCGAACTGGATGTAGCCGGGATGGTCCAGATAGAAGTGCTGCCGGCCGGTGAGCGTGCGCCAGGGCACCAACGCTTCGACGTTGTAGGTGAAGGGTGAATAGGCGCGGCCGTTTTCAATCAGCCCGGACCACATCGGGCTGTTAACGAAGCGCCGCGGCTGCGATTGCAGGTCCTGATAGCTAGTGCGAACTCCGCGGCTTTTCTCGGCGAGCTGCACGAGCGGCAGGCCGACTTTCTCTTCCATGTTCTTGTAGGAGCGGTAGGCCAGCTCGCCGTTGGTGACGGTGGCGAAGTGCAGCACCGCGTTGCACACCTGATCGTCTTCGGCAAGCGAAGGAAACGTCTTGCCTTGCCAGCGGACAGTGGGCATGTCGCGCACCGCTTCATCGTAGAAATCCTCGATGGCGTAGGACGTGCCGTGAGCCCCGAGGCCGTTCTTCTTCACCAGCTCACCGAGAGAGATGAACTGGTTGTAGAGGTTCTTGTAGTCGCGAGCCACCACGCGGAACCCGGGCATCGTTTTTCCGGGAACGGCTTCGACTTCGCCGGTGATCCATTCCTTCATGGCTGGCTGGGCGATTTCCGCGGGGGAATCGTGCGCCAGCGGCGAGGCCACGATGTCCCACACTGGCTCGGGAAAATGCTTCTGCGCCAGCTCGGAAAATTTCTTGGAAATAGCCTTGAAGATCTGCCAGTCGCTCTTCGACTCCCAGCACGGCGGCACGGCCTCGGAGAGCGGGTGAATGAAGCTGTGCATGTCCGTGGAGTTGAGGTCGGACTTCTCGTACCAGGTGGCCGCGGGCAGCACGATGTCCGAGTAAAGCGCGGAAGTGTCCATGCGGAAGTTGAGGTCCACCACCAGGTCCATCTTTCCCTGCGGGGCGTGCTCGTGCCAGGCGACTTCTTTGACCGAATCTTTGGCGAGGTCCTCGGCAATCGTGTTGGTGTGCGTGCCGAGATAGTGCTTCAGGAAATATTCATGGCCTTTGGCGCTGGCCATCAACGCGTTGCCGCGCCAGATGAACCAGACGCGCGGCCAGTTTTCTGCGGCGTCCGGATCCTCGACGGAGAACTTCAGCTGGCGCGATTTGAGCTGGCTGACCACGCCGGCGATGATGCTGGCTTCGTCCTTCGCGCCGGCGGCGGTGGCTTCCTTCACGATGTCCAGCGGGTTCTTGTTGAACTGCGGGTAGAACGGCAGCCAGCCGTTGCGCACCGCGCGCACCTGCACGTCCATGGTGTGACCGGTGGCGATGGAGCCGGCGGGCTGGTCGGGCGGCACGGTGTGGTAATCGGTGAATTCCTTTTCGTAGCGCCACTGGTCGGTGTTCACGTAGTGCCAGCTCGGAGCATTCTGCAAGCGCACGGCCGGAACCCAGTCGCGGCCGAAGGCGATCGCTGACCAGGATTCCATCGGCGCGAGCTTTTCCTGGCCGACGTAGTGCGCCAGCCCGCCGCCGTTCACGCCGACACATCCGCAAAACATCAGCGCGTGAATGCCGGCGCGGTACATCAGGTTGGCGTGATACCAGTGGTTCACGCCGGCGCCGATGATGATCGTACACTTGCCCTTGGTGAGTTCGGCGGTGGTGGCCCACTCCCGCGCAAAGCGAATCACCAATTCGCGGTCCATGCCGGTGTACTTCTCCGACCACGCCGGCGTGTAGGGCTGGCTTTCGTCGTTGTAATCCTTCGGGTAATCTCCGTCCAGGCCGCGGCCAACGCCGTACTGCGCCATCAGCAAGTCGTAGATGGTGGCAACAGTGACGCTCTTGCCGTCCCTTGTTTTGATTTTCTTGACCGGCACGCCGCGGCGCATGGGACGCCCTTCGGCGAAGTCGTCGAGTTCCACCTGCACCACGCCGTCGTTCTTGGGCAGGAAGGTCAGCGTCGGGTCGATGTCGGAACCGTCCACGCCGTCCTTGAGCAGCAGGTTCCACTTCCCTTTTTCCTTGCCCCAGCGGAAGCCGCTCGAGCCCATCGGCATTTTCGGCTTGCCGGAGCCCGTGTCCCACATCAGGAATTTCCAGTCGCCGTTTTCGACGCCGGCGTAGCCCTCCAGGCGATTCGCGCGCAGGAGCTGGCCGGGACGAAACGCGCCGCCCTTCGCCTCCAGTTCCACGAGGTACGGCGCGTCGGTGTATTTCTTCGTGTAGTCGATGAAGTAGGGCGTCTGCTTCTCGTGATGCGCTTCGTTGAGCAGAACGTGGTTGACGGCCATCCACCACGCGCCGTCCTGGCCGGCGTTGATGGCTACCCACTCGTCGGCGTACTTCGCCACCTGACTGAAGTCCGGCGAGAAGACCCAGAACTTAGAGCCGTTGTGCCGGGCTTCCGCGGCGAAGTGGCAGTCCGGCGTGCGGGTCATGTTGAGGTTCGCGCCCATGGAGACGATGAGCTTGGCGTTGAACCAGTCCGCGGATTCGTGCACGTCGGTCTGCTCGCCCCACACTTCCGGCGAGGCACTGGGCAAGTCGCAATACCAGTCGTAGAAGGAAAGCGATATGCCCCCCATCAATTGCAGCATGCGCGCGCCGCTGGCGTAGCTGATCATGGACATCGCCGGAATCGGTGAGAAGCCGGCGATGCGATCCGGGCCGTGTGTCTTGATGGTGTGCAGATTCGCCGCGGCGATGAGCTCGAGCATGGTGTCCCAGTCGGCGCGGCGGAATCCGCCCTTGCCGCGGGCGCGTTGCCAGCGGGAGCGCGCTTCGGGGTTTTCCACCAGCGATTTCCAGGCATCCACCGGGTCGGCGTGTTCCAGGCGGGCTTTCTTCCACAGGTCGAGCAGCGCCCCGCGGACGTAGGGATACTTCACGCGCAGCGGGCTGTAGAGATACCAGGAGAACGAAATGCCGCGCTGGCAGCCGCGCGGCTCGTAGGGCGGAAGGTCGGCCGAGAGCGCGGGATAATCCAGGCCCTGCATCTCCCAGGTGACGATGCCGTCCTTCACGTGAATCTGCCAGGTGCAGCCTCCGGTGCAGTTCACGCCGTGCGTGCTGCGCACCACTTTGTCGTATTGCCAGCGGTTGCGGTAGAACTCTTCCCAGCTCCGTAGATTCGGATCGTTTTCGTCCTTGATCCAATCCAGTGCGCTCTTCCGCTTCATCGCTCACCTCCTGTGGTGAGCGAAGCCGAACCACGCTGCAGTTCGCCGCGCACCAGAGCCCGGCGGACGCTCCGGAAGCGCCCGCGCCACACGGTGCCGAAAATGACTAGCCCGGCGACGGCGCCGCCGAGACCGATCAGAAAGAAATTCAGCAACGGCACGGCATCCGCCTCGCCGCTGCTGGCCGCCGCATCCTCCACCACCGAGAGCAGGGCAAAGGCTTCCGTGGGTTCAATCGGGTGCTGCTTGAAGATGGCGTTCATGGTGGGCGTCGGCGGCGCGGAGAGCCAGGAGCCCAGCGCCTTGCGCCCGCCGAGCCGCTCGTAGACGCGCGTCAGGTCGTACTGCGGCGCCGGCGCCAGGCGTCCGCCGCCGAAACTGCCCAGCGTGCCGACGGTGTGACACGAAATGCACGCCGGGCCGCCCTTGGCCAGCGGCTTTTCGCCGGAGAAGAGCGCGCGGCCCAGGACAAAATCCGCAGCGGTGTAGGGACGATCGCTGAGGCCTCCCCCGCCCCAGATCCGCCCGGCCTTCGATTCGGCTTCGATAAAATCAAGAATCTCGTTCAGTCGCGATTCGGTGAGGCCCTGCGGCGGCGGCATCACGACTCCGTTGGCGGATTGCAGGAGCTTGAGGACGTACGGGTCCCCGCGGTCGATCATCGCGCGGGGATTGGGAACGAACTGCTTGAGCCAGGCGCGGTCGCGCCGCGTGTGGACATTCTTCAGGTCCGGACCGGCCAGGCGGCCGGCGCCGATGGTGTGGCAGCTCGAGCAGTTCTGCTTGAAGAACGTGGCGGCGTCCTGCGCCTGGGCCGGAGCAGCAAGGGCCAGCAGAAGGACGAGAACGGCGAAGGCCAACAAAAACCGAAAGGCCGTGGAAAGCAGGCCCGCGGTCCGCTGATTTCGAAAGGAATGCGTAAGAGGATTCATGATGGGTTCTGCCTCTTGCTTGCTTTGTGTTTGGATTTCGCACGGGGTGCCGCCGCCTCAGGCACGAGGTCGGGCTCCAGTATGAAGCGCCGCTTTTCCTGCGCCACATGGACGAGCATTTCCAGGGAGGTCCCTTCGAGTAGCCGGGAAAACTCGGCACGCAACGGAATCCACTGCGCGTGGAGCAGGCAGGGCGCCGAATCGGAGCACTCGCCCATGCCCATGATGCATCTCTCCTCTTGCGTATCGCCTTCTACGGCGCGCACCAGCGAGGAAAGCGAAATGGAACCGGGAGGCCGGCCGAGCTCCACGCCGCCGCCCGGCCCGCGGAACGCGCGCACTAGCCCGGCGCGGATCAGCAGCCGCATGATCTTGGCCAGATACGCCGCGGGGAGGCCGGTGCCCGCCGCGATTTCGCGGGTCGGCGATAGTTTCCCGGGCGGCTGCAAGGCGAGGTAAATCGCCGCTCTGATTGCCAGTTCCGAAGCATGACTGCCCAAGAAAAACATCGTCCATCCCAAACCAGAAAACAAGACCTTTTATTCTTATATTAAAGCTTTGTCAAGTCTTTTTTGCTTTGGGAATGTGGAAAAGGACGTCCTTGATCCTATACAGAGAGCTGCACACTTCCGGAGGCAGCTCGAGGATGGCGGCATGAGGAACGCATGACTTGTTCGAACCCGCGCGAATGCGCCAGCGGCTCTTTGCTGCCTGGCCCACTCGGCCAACCAGCCCAGCCCGGGGACAGGAGATCACCACGGCGTAGAAGATTCCTGCTCCCGGCGCTGGCCCAGTTCCTGCCTGACAAACGGATAAATTACGAGAATAGGAGCGTAATATCCATTAAATGGCCGTTGACCCGCCCCCGAAGGTCGTACCACTTCACCAAGAACCAGCCCAGCGCAAAGCTCTTCACATCGGGAACGGGCCGCAGTGATCTCGGCAGTCAAACTGCCCTCTTGTTTCGCGGCCCAATCTAACAATCATCGTGGACCGATTTATGGGGGCAGGTCATAGCGGCAATCGCCTATCAAGGTACTCATAATCCCTCGGTCGTCGTTTCGAGTCCCACCACCGGCGCCATTACTCCTCCTCTCCTCCAGCCCCTTGACACTTTTCGTCGCCCGGCCCATCCTGTGGCCCGCCGACCCGTATGCATTCATCCGCGCGGACTCTCGTGCTCGTCAATCCGACCTCCGCCGGCGGCGCCGCCCTCCGTGCCCAGCCGGTAATTGAAGACTATTTCCACCGCCAGAGTTTCCCCGCCGATTTTCGTCACACCACTTCCGCCGAGGATATGCGGCAACGCGCCGCGGCCGCTGCTTCCGAGGGCTATTCCTGCGTCACTGCTTTCGGCGGTGATGGCGCCTTCCATTACGTTTTGTCTGGAGCTATCGGCACCAACGTTTCGATTGCTTGCATTCCCGCCGGCAGCGGCAATGACATCGCCATGGGTCTCGGCATTCCCCTCGACCCCATTGACGCCGCTCGCCTTCTCGTGCACGGCACTCCACGCCCGGTGGACGTCTTGCGCGCGCGTTTTTCCGGAAATCAGACGCGCATCTTCATCGGAGCCGGCGGCATGGGACTCGACGCCGAGGCCAACCAGCTCGCCACCGGCAGGTTCTGCCGCGTTCCGGGCCTGCTGAAATATGTCACCGCTGTCCTCGCCGCTCTGACCACCTCGCAGCCTCTCGGGGTCACCGCCGAAATTGATGATGCAACTTGGCAAGGGCCCTTGCTGCTGGCGGCAGTGGCCAACTCCCCCACTTATGGCAACGGCTTCAAAATGGCGCCTGCCGCTCGAATGAATGATGGCTGGATGGATCTGACCTTCGTGGAAGACTTGCCCTGGACCCGCATTTTTGAAGCGCTGCTCGTTCTTCTTCGCAATGGCGACCTGCGCTGGCCGCAGATTCATCGCTTCCGTGCCCGGCGCATTCGGCTCTCCGCCGATCGCCGCTCGCCTTTCCACGGGGACGGCGAGATTCTCGGCGAGGCGCCGGTGGAAATCGACGTCCTGCCCGGAGCGGTGCGCGTGATTGCCCCTCCGTTTGGGCCGGTTGCTCTTGAATAAGCCAATAAGTTTGAATTACAGGGTTTTCGGGAACTGATTGTGTTGCCTGGGGGCTCGGGATCAGGGGACCGAAAAACTCTATTCTTTCTTCTTGTCCACCTTCAAGTTGACCACAATCTCTTTCCGGCTGTCGAAGCTTGA
>JACOSF010000330.1 GCA_016179005.1 Acidobacteriota bacterium
CGACGTGCAGGCAGGTACCACCGAGGAAGCCATCTTTTTCCACCACCGCCGTCTTCAAACCGAGCTGCGCGGCACGGATGGCGGCCACGTAGCCGCCCGGACCGCTTCCGATAATCACAAGATCATATTTGGCCAAGGATGTCCTCCCGCCCGGGCATCCCTTGCCCGCCGTTCCTGCGGAAATCTGGCAAGACACACGACATCACACACGACTGCGCGCGCTCGAAACACTGGCACAGATGCACGATTCTATCAGCCGCTCCGCACCCCCGCAACTCTGCTCCGTTCGCTCTGCCTTGACAATCGCCGCACCCCTCTGTATATTCGCTGTTTTGCATAGTGCCCTTGACGGGCCTCTGTGGCGTGCCGGTATGGATAAGAAGAGACTCGACTACTACAAAAAGAAACTCGATGCCAAGCGCGAGGAGTTGCTGAAGATCATCGCGCGCACGGAGGAAGAGGGCCGCGCCGCGGACGAAGATCCCACGGTGGACCTGGCCGATAAGGCCGCCAATTCCTATACTAAAGAATTCCTCTTCGGCCAGACCAACCACGACCGCTTCCTGCTCCAGTTGGTCGAGGAAGCCCTGGGGCGCATGAAAAATGGTGCCTTCGGCGACTGCGTCCACTGCCACGAAGAGATTCAGCAGAAGCGGCTGGAAGCCGTGCCTTGGGCCCGCCACTGCTTCGCCTGCCAGGAAAAACAGGAACAGGGCCAGCTCTAGCCGCCGGCCCTCAGAGGGCGCTCCTTCTTACTTTGCAGTAATTCCACTTCCCATTCCTCCTCAAAGGCTGTAGCTTTCTGCGGCGTGGCACCCTTCCGCCGCTTCGCTTCGGGTCTCGGGCCGGTGTTCCGCGAGGCGCTCGATGCGCTTGCCTCGCTCGTCTTTCCCGCGCCTTGCCGAATCTGCGAAGGTACGCTCACCACCGCCAGCCGGATTCCCATCTGCTCCGCTTGTTTAGATTCCTTGCAGCCGCTGGCAGGACCCGCCTGCCACAAGTGCGGCCGGCCGTTTGTCTCCGCTGTTGCCGTCGCCGCGCCACAGCCGTTGTGCCACCTCTGCCGGCGGGACGTGTACAACTTCGACCTCGCGCGCAGCTTTGCTGCCTACAACGACGCGATGGTGCGCGCCATCGTGCTGTTGAAGTATCACGAGGTGACGCCGCTGGGGGCCTGGTTTGCCGCGCGTCTGGCGGAGATGGTCGCGCGCGACCCGGAAGCGTTGGCCGCGGACGTGGTGGTGCCCGTGCCGCTGCACGTTTCGCGCTTGCGTGAGCGCGGCTACAACCAGGCGGAGCTGATCGCGCAGCCGCTGGCGAAGCGGCTCGGCCTGCCGCTGCGTTCGTATCTTCTGGTCCGCACACGGCCGCGGCCAGAGAAGCTCAAGCTCACGCGGCAGGAGCGCTGGCGAACAGTGCGTGGCGCCTACGCCATGCGCACGGACGCGAAGATTGACAAGCTACGGGTATTGCTGGTAGATGATGTACTTACCACCGGGGCGACCGTGGATTCGTGTGCACAAGCCCTGCGCAGGGCAGGAGCGAGCCGCGTGGTCGCTTTGACGGTGGCGCGGGTGGCGCCGGGGTGGTTGCCCGGTTCCCAGGCGGGAGTTGCGGAACCCGCAAAGGATTAGAAGCATCTAAACGGACATGAGTCTGATACCCAAAGACGGATTGCGGCCCCGGCCGAAACTTCCCACCGACTATTCGGCGCCGGAAAAGCTGCCGACCGGCGTCAAGCCCATGGCGCGGCGCCCGTCGGTGCTGCAGGAGCCGGTGCTGGTCCTGAACGCCACCTTCGAGCCCATCAACGTGACGGCGGTACGCCGCGCGCTGATTCTGATGCTCAAGGGCGTGGCCCAGGCTGAGGAGCACAACCACGCCGAGGTGCACTCGGCGGCGAGCTCGATGAAGGTTCCCTCGGTAATCCGCCTGCTGGCCTACCGGCACATCCCGCAGCAGACGCGCGCTCTGTCGCGGAAAAACATTCTGCTGCGTGACCGTAACACCTGCCAGTTTTGCGGACACGTGTTTCCCGCCGGCGATCTCACGCTGGACCACGTCGTGCCGCG
>JACOSF010000323.1 GCA_016179005.1 Acidobacteriota bacterium
GACGAAAAACGGATGGGGCCGTTCCCGTTTGAAAGGCTCGCCGTGGCGCAGATTCCGGGCTCGTTCGGGCAGGGCTGGCCGGGGCTGCTGTACCTTTCCACGCTGTCGTTCCTCACGCCAACGGATCAGAGCCGCGCCGGCATCGGCAGACGGACGCAGGATCAGTTCTCCGAACTGGTGCCCATCCACGAGCTGGCCCACCAGTGGTGGGGCAACGTGGTCGGCTGGGGAAGTTATCGCGACCAGTGGATCCAGGAAGGGCTGGCCAATTATCTGGCGTTGATGTTCGCGGAAAGCAGGCAGCCGGGCGAACTCGCGGCGCGGCTGGAAAACTATCGCAGCGATCTCACGGCAAAAGAGAACGGCAGCGAGGCGCCCGATGAAATCGGCCCGCTGGCGCTGGGCTACCGGCTGCGCTCGTCGAAGTCACCAGGCGGGTACGCGCAGCTCGTCTACCCAAAGGCATCCTGGGCGTTTCACATGCTGCGCATGATGCTGCGGCAATCCGGCGCGCCGCCGGTGGCCAAAAAATCCGGCGCCACAAAAAGTCCGGAAGTGTCTCGGGAACCGGATGAGCGTTTCGAGAAGCTTATGCAGACGCTCCTGACCAACTACCGCCACCGCGCGCTGACTACGGCGGACCTGCAACGCGAAGTCGAAAAAGTGATGACGCCGGAGATGGACCTTGAAGGCAGCAAGAAAACACCCGGGCGGCCCGGCGCGATGGACTGGTTCTTCGACCAGTGGGTCGGGGGCACGGGCATCCCGAAATACAAGGTAGAATTCGACGTGAAGCCGGCGGGGGAAAGGTTCCTTGTGCGCGGCAAGCTGAAGCAGAGCGGCGTGCCGGTGTCGTTCATTGCGCCGGTGCCGCTCTACTCGCCGGGCACTGTAGGAGGAAAGCCCGTGCTGCTGGGCACCGTGGTCACCAACGGCGAAGAGACGCCGTTCCTGTTCACCGTGCGCACCGCGCCGAAAAAGCTGCTGATTGACCCCAACCTCACACTGCTCTGCCAGACGGAGTAAGTTTGAATCTGTGGTAGAATTTCCCGTTTGCATTCATCCCGAGGAGCCCCAGAGTGGCGCAGCACATCAGCCGCAAAGAACTGAAGCAGGACAAGATTGCTGAGACGTTCGTGCACGGCGTCGAGGCGGTGGAATCGCACCAGAAGCAGGCGTGGATGATCGGCGGCGCGGTGCTGGTCATTCTGCTGGCCGTCTTCGGGTGGCGCTTCTACAGCGAACAGCAGACGGTGAAGGCCGCCGCCGCGCTGGAAGAGGCCATGAAGACCTTCAACGCGCGCATCCGCGCCGTCGGCGAACCGGAAGAGCCGGGCGAAATCACCTACGTGGAAGACAAGTTCAAGTACATGGACGCGGCCAAGAAGTTCGCCGACGTCGCGGGCAAATATTCCCTGACGCGTCCCGGGCAAGTGGCGCGCTACTATGCCGGACTGAGTTACGTGCAGGTGGGCAACTTCGCCGAAGCCAAGAAGTGGCTGGCCCAGGTGGAAAGCGGCCGCGACGCCGAGATGGCCGCTCTGGCGCGCTACCAGCTCGCCAAAGTGAGCGCGCAGACCGGCGCCGGCGCCGAAGCGGAAAAGCTCTTCCAGGCGCTCATCGCCAAACCCACCATCATGCTGCCCAAGCAGGTCTCCATGATGGCGCTCGCGGATTACTACTCCCAGAAGAATCCCGCCGAAGCGGTGAAGCTCTACACGCAGATCAAGACCGAATTCCCGGACACCGCCGCCTCCGACCAGGCGGAGCAGCGCCTGCTGGAACTCAAGGCGAAGTCTTAAGACCATTTTTGTAGGGGCAGCCGCCGCGGCGGGTGCCTCCCTTTTTGTTTTGGCGGACACGCAGGTCCGCCCCTACCCAAAACGCGCAGCGGGCAATACAATGGCGCACATGGCGCTGGCGGCTTATGCCATGCAGGAATCGGCGTCGCGCGGGCGGCGGCATCCCGAGCCGGCGCACGCCTACCGCAGCGCCTACGCACGCGACCGCGACCGCGTGATCCACTCCCGCGCCTTCCGCCGCCTGGAATCCAAGACGCAAGTTTTCACCACGCGCTACTCCGATCACTTCCGCAACCGCCTGACGCACACCCTGGAGGTGGCGCAGATCGCGCGCACCGTGGCCGGCGCACTGGGGCTGAACACGGAGCTCGTCGAAGCGCTCGCGCTGGTGCACGACATCGGCCACCCGCCTTTCGGCCACGCCGGCGAAAGCCGCCTCGACGACCTGATGCGCGAGCACGGAGACCGTTTCGACCACAACCTGCACGCGCTGCGCACCGTGGAGCAGTTCGAGCAGCGCTACCTGGACTTCCCAGGACTGAACCTCACCTTCGAGGTGCGCGAAGGCATCATCAAGCATTCGAGCGAATACTCCGCCGCGGAGTTCCCGGAGCTGGCCGAGTACATGCTTGGCCAGCGAGCGCCACTGGAGGCGCAGTTGATCGACCTGGTGGACGAAATCGCTTACAACACCGCCGACCTCGACGACGGCTTTGAAGCCCGCCTGCTCGATTTGCCGGAGATTCTCGAGGGCGTGCCGCTGTTCGCGGAAATGTACGCGGAGGTGGA
>JACOSF010000296.1 GCA_016179005.1 Acidobacteriota bacterium
ACAGGCAGGAGGCGGGCCTAGAATAGCTGCGCAGGAGGAAAGCCATGCGCTTTGTACGCCGTGTTTGGCCGGGGGCTATTGTGGCAGGTCTGCTCTTGAGCGGAGGCACTCTGGTTTATCTGGCCGCGCAGCAACCGCCGCGAGATATTCCTGCGCCTGTGCTCCGCGTGACCACGCGGCTGGTGATGGTGGATGCGATCGTGACGGACAAGCAGGGCCGCCACGTGGACGACCTGACCGCGGCGGATTTCACCCTGCTCGAAGAAGGCAAACCGCAGCGGCTCGCGAGCTTCGACTTGGCGCGGCCGGGACTGACAGCCCAAAAACCCAGCGCCGCGGTCCCGCCCTTGCCTCCAAACGTCTATACCAACCGGGCGGAATACCGCGCCGCTCGCGAACCCCTCACGGTCATTCTGCTCGACGCGCTGAATACGCCGGTGCAGGACCAGTCTTACGCGCGGATGCAGATGCTGCACTATCTGGACACGCAGCTCCAGCCCAATCAGCAGGTGGCGGTGTACACGCTCGGCCAGTCTCTCCGCTTGCTGCAAGACTTCACGGACGACTCGCGACTCCTGAAAGCAGCAGTGCAGAGCTTTACACCTGAAAAACAACTTCAACAGTTCATCGAAGATGTGGACCGGCGCCTGCCCGCGGGACCTCGGGGCAACGTGGATAGAGAAGGAAATCCCCGCCCGGAATCGCGGCAGCTATTTGAGCGTATTCGTGAATTCTATTCCGAGCAGGCCCGCGTCGCGCTGAATATGCGCGTCGGAATCACCCTCTCGGGGTTCCAGATGATTGCGCGGGCGCTGGCCGGCTATCCGGGACGCAAGGACCTCATCTGGGTTTCGGCGTCGTTTCCGCTCTCCACGACGAAGCAGATCATCCATTACGGCACCACGCCGTCGGACCCCAATTACCGAAGCGTGGAGGATGCCTTCGAAGATGTTTTGCAGAAAACGTCGTCGCTGCTCACGGACGCGCAAGTGGCCGTGTACCCGGTGGACGCGCGGGGGTTGGTGGGCTCCGTGCTGACGGACGCCAGTTCGCCGGGGACCGACGAACTGGGCATGGGAAAGCTGGGCGCGGATTACGGAGCGGCCGTGACCGACAGCAACTCGAAACTGCTGGCCTCGCAGGCGACCATGGAACAAATGGCCAGCGAAACCGGCGGCCGAGTCTTCATGAACCGCAACGATGTGGACAACGCGGTTGCGCTGAGCGTGAACGACAGCGCTTCCTACTACGTGCTGACCTATTACCCCGAAGAAAAAGGCTGGGACGGGAAATTCCGCAAAATCCAGGTCAAGTTGAATCGCCCCGGGCTCGAGGTGCGCCATCGCAAGGGCTACTTCGCGCTCAACCCCAGCCAGTGGGATAAGCAGCGCAAGGACATCACCAACACCGAACTCATGTCGGCCATGAAACCCGATACGCCGCCTTCCACCATGGTGATCTTCGACGTGCTGGTGGTTCCGCCGGCCAAAGCCAACCGCATGCAGATCCCCGTGGACTTGCTGGTGGATCCGCGCACGCTTTCACCCGAGGACACAGGTGGCGGAATCAAACGCTTCCGCGTAGAAGTCCACGTCGCTGCCTACACCCTCGAGGGGAAAGTGGCCGCGACCAAGGATTCGGCCATCGAAGCCCCGCTCACAGCGGAGAAGTTTGCGGCGGTCCAGCAGCAAGGCTTTCCGTTGCGCGCGATGATCGAGCTCTCTCCCGGGCGCTATCGGATGCGCGTAGGCGTGCGCGACCTACGCACGGGATTCATCGGCACGGTGGACGTGCCTCTGGCTCTCGAAAAATAAGCGCCCACGATGCCGAAACCTGCAGGCTCACTCCTGCGCCGCAGAGGAAAAACTCCCCCTATCTCCAATTGAGCATGGGCAAGAATGCCCGGCTTGCCGGTGTGTTCATCGGAGGCTTGCGCCCGCCAGCGAACTTCCACGACCAATTGGAACTTGACAGGCGGCCATTATCAGAATACAAGACCTGCTATTCTCTAATGACCCGGAGAATAAATAAGGAGTCGCCCGATGGCTGAAGACAGGCCCCAGGTCGCGCGCGAAAAGAGTGGTGATGCCGAGAAGTCCAACGGGAACCGCTGGGCGGAACGCGCCGGAGAGTGGTCTTCCCCGCTAGCGATCAGCATCGGAGGCTTCCTCGCGTTCACCGCCCTGAGTGGCTTGGCAATTTGGCTGTTGCCGTTCAGCGGCCCCAACCAGGTCAGTGTGATTCTGCATACGGTGGCAGGGCTGGGGTTCCTGATCCCTTGCGGCTGGTATCTGGTGCGCCATTGGCTGCGCTATTGGCGCGATCCGATGAGTCACAACCTTATACTGGGCTACGTTGCCGGAGTGGCCACCATCCTCTGCGCGATCTCCGGGCTCGTGCTCACCTGGCAGGCGGGTGTGGGAACGCGGATCAGTTATGGCTGGGACACCGTCCACATCGTGACCACTTTTGCCCTCCTCGCCTTTGGCTTGCCGCATCTTCTTGTGATTGTTTTTCGGGATCGCAAGGCACGGCAGAAAACGGCGGGAGCCGAGATGCCGGAAATGGCCGGCGCGTATGGCAAAGGAGTGCTGATTTTCACCCTGGGTTGTATCGCCGTCGTTGCCATCGCTTCGTACGCGTATCCGCGCGTTCGCCTGAGCAATCGGTTCCCCGCCGACTACAGCTTCAAGTATGGCCCGGACCGCCCGTTTGCTCCGAGCATGGCAAAAACGGCGAACGGCCAAGCCATGGATGCGCGTCTGCTGTCCGGGTCGCGAAGCTGCGGCACCTCCGGGTGCCACGAAGAGATCGTTAAGGAATGGGAAGTGAGCGCGCACCGCTACTCGGCGATGGATTTGGGATTCCAGGCCATCCAGACGACCATG
>JACOSF010000083.1 GCA_016179005.1 Acidobacteriota bacterium
CCTTCGCCGAGCCAGCTTATTTCGTAGTTCTGGCAGAAGACGCAGCGCAGGTTGCAGAAACCGAAAAAAATCGTGCCGCTCCCGTGCGCTCCGCGCAGACAATCTTCTTCCCCGAAATGCGCGAAGGCGCTCGAGACTACGGCGTAGCGACCCGTGCGGCAAACAGCGAATTTGTTGTCGAGGCGGTTGACGTGACATTCGCGCGGACAGAGGACGCAATCGCGTAGTTTTTCGCGGGCGGTCGCCACGCGGCGCGCCAGCTCGCCGGATTCGTAAAGCCGCAGGTAGGCGGGCACGAACTGGCTGCGATTCTCAACAAACGAGCCATTGGCTGTGGGGCCGTTTTTCGTGGCAAAGGGCCGCATACCAGACAAAGGATACCGCAACGAGAAGGGGTCAGGGGATAGGGGCTGGGGGTTAGGGTGCCGGAGCGTTCCGAGGTTTCGAAACCCTCCGAAGGAATACGCGCCGGCATGAAGCCGCCGCTTCAGGATTTTGCACAGACTGTCCCGAGTCCCGAGGCCTCGGGATCGGGAGCCTGTGCTACTCCTGGCGGGTGGCGGCGCGGGCGAAGGATTTCTCCACGGTAGCGCCGGGTTGCGCGTCGCCGCGCTCGATTTCGATGGAGCCTTTGAAGTAGGCGCCGTCCTCGATCATGATGCGCGCGGTGGTGAGGTCGCCAATCACCGAGCCGTCCTTCTTGATCTCGATGCGGTCGCGCGCGCGGAGATTGCCCTTCACCGTGCCGAAGACAACAATTTCGCGGGCCACGATGTCGGCGCTGACTTTGGCGCTGGCGCCGACGGTGAGCTTGCGGTCTTCGAGCGAGATGAGTCCTTCGACGCTGCCGTCCACGTGCAGATCTTCATTGCCGTTGATTTCGCCCTTCACGTGCAGGCTGGGGCCGAGGCGCGCGCCGGTGGTGGACGCGGGTGTGGGCGGGCGCATTTCATTTGTCATGGGAGTGACCTCCAGTTTGATCTCGGGTGCCGGGTGCGTCGAAACAGGTGCCGAAGGAAACGGGACGGGCGCGACCGGCGGCGTGGCGACCCCAACGGGCTTCGGCGGTTCGGGTTTCTTGCTGCCCCACATGTTCAGCCCTCTGGTAGATACGTCCACCCGAACGTGGCGGACGGGACCGGGGGAAAAGCAGTGTAGTCCCCTGCTGCAAAGAGGTGCAAGGAGAAAAAAGCTGGTGTCAGGTATCAGGTAACAGGGGGCAGGGCCGAGCCACAGTGGCACTAAAGCGCCAAGAAGAACGAAAATAGAAAATGGAAAAGAGAAAATAGGAGAGAAAAATCCCGGAGACGACAAGAAGCGTGGCGCGCAAATCGACGCTGCGCACTACCCTGTTTTCTAATTTCTATTTTCTGTTTCTCAGTATTTGCGGAGGACGCCGATGACTTTACCCTGGATTTTGACGTCGGCGGCGGGGACGACGATGGGCTCCATCTGGGAGTTGGCGGGCTGCAGGCGGACCTTGCCCGGACCTTCGCGATAGAAACGCTTGAGGGTGGCTTCGTCGCCGCCCACGAGCGCGACCACGATTTCGCCGGGGTTGGCGACCTGAGACTGTTCGATGACGACAAAGTCGCCGTCGAGGATGTGGTCGTCGCGCATGGAATCGCCCTTCACCTGCAACACAAACACATTCTGCGAACGGACGAAATCGCCGAGCGAAATGGTCTGCTTGTCCTCGAGGGCTTCGAGCGGGCGGCCGGCAGCGATGCGTCCCATCAGCGGCAGCTCGACGGCGCGCTCGATCAAATGCTCGCGGCCGGGCTTGGGCAGCGGAGTGATTTCGATGGAGCGGCTCTGGTTGTAGCCGCGGCGCAGGAAACCTTTGCGTTCGAGCGTGGCGATGTGCTTGTGCACGGTGGCGAGCGAGGTGAGCTTCTTGCCGCCGAAGCGCTTGTCCTTCAGCCCTTCCGCAATTTCCTCGAAGGAGGGCGAGTAGCCCTTCTCTTCGAGAAACGTCTTCAGGAAATCGAGGACTTGCTTCTGGCGTTTGGTCAGAACCATGGCACGCTCCCTTGCGAGCAATTCGGCCGGGCGCAGGCAGGATAGGCGAAGACAAGGCGAAAAGTCAACAAGAAAAGCGATCAGGGGTTAGGGATTAGGGACTAGGGTTCAAAGACCCGAGGCGAGAAGCAATCCATCGACCGTGAGGCGGAAAGTAGCAGCAGTGGTAGACTCCGCGGCAGAAGTCTAGGAATAGGCACAGAGACACAACGGCACAGAGAAATAAATATGGGATTCAGAAAAAACTCTTTGGAAATATTCGGAACCATCGCGCTGGTGATGGTGGCGCTGTTCGCGGGTGCGCGGGTAAAAGGCCGGGCGCAGCAAGAGAAGTCCGCGGCGGAAGCATTGCGCGAGCAAGCGCGTGCGGCGCTAGCACAGACGTCAGGGGAACTGAAGATTGCAGGGTTGAAGCAGCCGGTGGAAATCATCCGGGATGCGTGGGGCGTGCCGCACATCTATGCGCAGACGCAGGAAGATCTGTTTTTCGCGCAGGGTTTCGTGGTGGCGCAGGACCGGCTGTGGCAGCTCGACCTGTGGCGGCGAAAAGCGATGGGCGAGCTGGCGGAGGTGCAAGGGCCGGACGCCGTAGAGCGCGACCGCTTCGCACGTCTGCTGCGCTTCCGCGGTGATTGGCGAGCGGAATGGATGAGCTACTCGGCGGACACGAAGCCGATCGTCGAATCATTCGTGCGCGGGATCAATGCGTACATCGCGACCATCGGCGACAATTTGCCGGTGGAATTCAAGCTGACCGGCACGCGGCCGGGGAAGTGGACGCCGGAAGTGGTGGTGTCGCGCATGGCGGCGTATCCCATGACGGGCAACGCGTCGCGCGAACTGTTGCGGGCGATGGTGGTGCGCGAGTTGGGCGCAGAGCGCACCGCAGAACTTTTTCCCACTGATCCGCCGCGCGTGACGCGGCCGGAGAAAGGCTTGAGCCTGGAGGGAATGGACACCAGTGTGACCGCAGGATTAGAGCGCGCGGCCGGAGAAGTGAGCTTTGACGGCGATTGGCGCGATCTCGAAGGCAGCAACAACTGGACGATTGCCGGAGCAAAGACCAAGAGCGGCAAGCCGATCCTGGCGAACGATCCGCACCGCGCGCTGCTGCTGCCGTCGCTGCGCTACATCGTGCACCTGGTGGGCCCGGGCTGGGACGTGATCGGCGCGGGCGAGCCGGCGCTGCCCGGCGTCAGCATCGGGCACAACAAACGCATCGCTTTCGGGCTGACGATTTTCGCCGCGGACCAACAAGATATCGTCGTCGAAACAACCTTAACCGACGGCGTGCACTACCAGCTTGCACCGCATTTGAGCGTGATACCCCAAATGGAGGTCATCGAAGAAACAATCCGCGTAAAAGGCGAAACGCAGCCCCGGACGGTGCAATTGAAATTCACGCAGAACGGTCCCGTGATTTTCGAGGACGCCAAGCGGCATCGCGCGTACGTGCTGCGCTGGGTGGGGAAGGAGCCGGGCACGGCCGGCTATTTGGCCGGGCTGGCCATCAGTCGCGCAAGAAACTGGTTGGAGTTTCGCGAAGCGCTGAAGCGATGGAAGTTGCCGCCGGAGAATTTTGTGTACGCCGACGTGGACGGAAACATCGGCTACCAAGCGGCCGCGCTGGTGCCGAATCGAAAGTGCGATGGATTGTTGCCCGTTCGCGGCGATTCGACGACGTGCGATTGGAATGGCTGGCTCACGCTCGACGACTTGCCACGCGAATACAATCCGACCGGAAAGTTTTTTGCCACGGCGAACAACAACACACTGCCGGCGGCGGAAAAAAAGCTGATCGGGTTCGAATGGTCCACGGCGTACCGCGTGGAGCGCGTCCGCGAAGTGCTGGCGGCAACGCAG
>JACOSF010000324.1 GCA_016179005.1 Acidobacteriota bacterium
AGCGCCACCACGGCGGAGATCAGCATAGCCAGCAGTCTGCTTCGCATGGTTGTTACTCCCGCACTGCGTGCGTAAATTGCACGGCGTTGTGCATCGCCACCAGCCTATTCGCGCCATTCCTGTGTGTCAATCTCACGCTCGCCACTCGTCTTTTTCCTCACTCCTGCTTCCTCATTCCTCTTCTCCCGTTCTTGTGATCTCCATGTTAAATGTTCTGTCTCTGAAATCACTCAATCACCATTCACTCAATCACTCAATCAAAAATCACTCAATTTGTTCGCCATCCGCCCCTTCTTTCCGCTAGAATCCTTTTTGGGAAATCGAATGCCTGATTCCTCGCACAAACCGAAGATCGCTATCGGCGCCGACCACGCCGGATTTCACGCCAAGGAAACGATCAAGAAATTCCTGGCCGCGCAGGGCTATGAAATTGACGACGTGGGCACCGCCTCGGAAGAGTCCGTGGACTACCCCGACTTCGCGCGCCAGGTCGCCGAGCGCGTGGCCGCCGGCCGCGTGCAGTTCGGCATCCTGATGTGCGGCACGGGCATCGGCATGTCCATGACCGCCAACAAAGTCCCCGGCGTGCGCGCCGCGCTGGCCCACGACATCATGACCGCGCACCTGGCCCGCGAGCACAACGACGCCAACGTGCTCACCATCGGCGCCCGCGTGGTGCCCGAGGAGCAGACCATCGCCATCGTGCGCGAGTTCTTGAATACTTCATTCGCCGGTGGCCGCCATCAGCGCCGCGTGGACAAAATTAATGAGCTGGACAAAGAGAATCCGGCGCGAAACAAGTAGCAAATGATCTCGCGGTTTTCGCTTTTCAGTTTTCACTTTTCGGCTTTCTGGTTTTCTGAATTCTGATTTCTGATTTTCACTTACTATGACCACGGCAAACGAAATCACCAATCGCCTGAACCGCTCGCTGGCGGAGACTGACCCGGAAATTGCGGACATCCTCCGTTCCGAAGCGCGTCGCCAAGCCTCCGGCCTCGAGCTGATCGCCTCGGAAAATTTCGTCTCCGAAGCGGTACTGGAGGCGATGGGCTCGGTCTTCACCAACAAGTACGCGGAAGGCTATCCGGGCAAGCGTTACTACGGCGGCTGCGAATTCGCCGACCGCGCCGAGCAGTTGGCCATGGACCGCGCCAAACAACTTTTCGGCGCCGATCACGCCAACGTGCAGGCGCACTCCGGCACCTCCGCCAACGTCGCCGTGTACATGTCCGTGTTGCAGCCGGGCGACACCGTGCTGGGCATGAACCTGGCGCACGGCGGCCACCTGACGCACGGCCACCCGCTGAATTTTTCTGGGCGCATGTACAAGTTCGTGCCTTACGGCGTGAGCAAGGAAACGGAGACGATTGACTACGACGAGGTCGAGCGGCTCACGCGCGAAAACAAGCCCAAGATGATCGTGGCCGGCGCCAGCGCCTACGCGCGGATCATCGAGTTCGAGCGCCTCGCGAAAATCGCGCAGAGCGTGGATGCAATTCTCTTCGTGGACATGGCGCACATCGCCGGGCTGGTGGCCGCCGGGCTGCACCCGAGTCCCGTGCCGCACGCGGACTTCGTCTCCACGACAACCCACAAGACGCTGCGCGGGCCGCGCGGCGGCATGGTGCTGTGCCGTGAAAAATTCGCCAAGGAGCTGGACAAGCTCACCTTCCCCGGCACGCAGGGCGGGCCGCTGGTGCACATCATCGCCGCGAAAGCGGTGTGCCTCAAGGAAGCGCTCGAGCCGGAGTTCCGCGAGTATCAGGCGCAAATTATCGCCAACGCCAAAGCGCTGGCCGCGGCGCTGGCCGCGCACGGCTTCCGCATCGTCAGCGGCGGCACGGACAACCACATGTTCCTCATCGACGTGCACTCCCGCGGCATCACCGGCCGCGACGCCGAGTTGGCCCTCGAGCACTCCGGCATCACCGTCAACAAGAACGCCATCCCCTTCGACCCGCTGCCTCCGATGAAGGCCGGCGGTGTGCGCATCGGCAGTCCGGCGGTGACCACGCGTGGCATGTGCCAGGCGGAAATGGTGCAGATCGCCGCATGGATCGCGGAGGTGTTGCAACACGTGGGCGACGCTGCCATTCAGCAGCGCGTGCGCGGTGAAGTCGCCGCACTGGCCGCGCGTTTCCCGCTCTACGAGCGCCGCGCGCAGGGCCCCGACGGCGTCCCTTATCGCTACCAGGGCGGTCCCACGCGCACCTGACCTGGCTTGCAAGCAATCAATTTATTCATCTGCGTTCATCTGTTTTCTATCTGCGTTCATCTGCGTTCCGCCTTGATCTGCGTTTCAATCTTTTCCGCGCTACAATATGTCCGCAAACATGCGTATCGCCATTGATATCCGGCGCGCAGGCGACTTCGGCATCGGCACCTACATCCGCAACATCGTCAATCAACTCGCTCGCCAGGACGACGCAACGCAGTACCTGCTCATCGGCCAGCCCAAGCACCTCGACGAACTCGACAAGCTCCCTGAAAATTTCGAATTGCTTCCCAACGTGCCCGATCTCGGCAGCACGGCGGATCGCCTGCGCCTGCCGCTGACCTTGCGCCAGCGCCGCGTGGACCTGCTGCACCTGCCGTGGTTCCAGCCGCTCGTGCTGCTTCCGTGCCCGGTCGTGGTGACTGTGCACGACCTGACCACCATCCTGTTCGAGCCGAAGTACAAGGGCATGCGCCACGCAGTAAGACTCCACCTCGCGCGGCGCCTGTTCGCCAAAGCCAAGCGCATCCTCACCGTTTCGCAATCGTCCAAGCGCGAGCTGGCCCGCTCCTTCAACATTCCCGAAGCCCGCATCGAGGTGATCTACAACGCCGTGGACGAGCGCTTCACCCGCGACCCGCTGCCCGCCGACGCTGACCGCATCCTCGAGCGCCACGCGGTGAACTATCCCTTCGTGCTCTACGCCGGGAA
>JACOSF010000325.1 GCA_016179005.1 Acidobacteriota bacterium
GCAAAGAGGATTGTCGGGTTGTTCGGATCCATGGCAACGTCGATCGCGCCGGTCTTGTCGTCCTTGTAGAGCACTTTTTCCCAGGTTTTGCCGCCGTCCATCGTGCGAAAAACGCCGCGCTCCGCATTCGGCCCCCAGAGATGGCCCAGCGCGGCCACGTACACAATGTCCGCATTCTTCGGATGAACCACGATCTTGCTGATGGCCTGCGAATCGGGCAGGCCGATGTTTTTCCAGGTTTTTCCCGCGTCGGTGGACTTGTACACTCCGTCCCCGGGAGAAATATTGCTGCGGATGCAGGCTTCTCCCGTGCCCACGTAAACGACGTTGGGGTCGGAATCGGCAACGGCGATGCTGCCGATGGAGCTCACGCTCCAGCGGTCGGTCAGCGGCGTCCACGTATTGCCGCCATTCGTGGACTTCCACACGCCGCCGCCCGCGGCACCCATGTAATACGTATTCGACTCGCTCGTTACGCCCACAGACGCGATGGAGCGCCCGCCTCGGAATGGCCCGATCAGCCGCCATTGCTTGGCGCTAAAAAGCGCCGGATCATATTTCGGCTTGGCGCGCTCGCGTTCTTGCGACGCTGCAGGCAGCGCACCGAAAAGAATGACAATGCTTAACAACAACAATCCCACTTGCCGCCACAGTCCTCTCATGTCTCTCATGGTTGCACCTCTCCGGGGTCTTCGACCACCTCTTGCGCGCGTATCCTACTTTTCAGCGGGGGGGAAGGGAAAGAGGTTTTTGAAGTAGCGCGGGCTTTACGCCCGCGCCTTTCTTTTCTAGCTTCCGGCGCGGTTGTTGCCCACACCTCTAGCCTGTGCTACGCGAATTCAAAACGGCCAGGCATGCGGCAGAAACGCGCGGTACACCAGCACGACGCCGAGCACTCCGCTGCTTGTGCCGGCCAGCAGGCGCATGGCGTTGAGCCACTTCAATCGGTTCGATGCGCTTGCCGACGGAACCGCGAACGCGCCGCCCAGCACCAGGCCAAACGCCGCCATGCCCGCCAGCGCACCCAGCCCAAACACAACCAGATAAAGAATGCCCAGCGTCCGCGTGGGGATGGAGGTGAGCACCAGCAGCGCGAGACCCGCCGTCCCGGCCAGCCCGTGCGCCATGCCGAGGAGCAGCGGCGCGCGATGGTGAGAGAGCTGTGGCGAGTGGGTGTTGTGTTCGTGATTCGGCTGGCTGGCGGCATGGAAGTGCAAATGCGCGTGCGCCTGCTCGCCGTGCTGGTGCTGGTGAAAGTGGAAGCGGCCGGAGAAACATTTGAAAGTTGTGCTCACGCCCAGCCCAATCAGCACCAGCGCGACCATCAGCTCGAGTGCCCATTCGACTCGCGGTGGTATCTTCAAGCGAAGCATGACGAGCACACTGCCGATCAGAAAGATGGTCAGCAAGTGCCCGGCGCCCCAGAACGCGCCAATCTTCGCGCCGCGCCGCGCGCCGCCGGCGTTGCTCACCAGCGTGCTGACGGCGACGATGTGGTCCGCGTCGGTGGCGTGCCGCAGCCCCAGCGCGAAGCCGAGAACAAGAGTAGTAGTGGCGGAAGTGTCCATGCGGAAAACGGGCCGGCCCCAGTATAGCGGAACGAGCGGCGTTCGCGTCAGCTCTCCGGCGACATTTTTATCGCGTCATCGCGGACGCGGCGGAGATCGAGCTTGCCGGAACCGAGGTAGGGAAGCTTCTCCACGCGGAAAAACTGATTGGCGCGCGGCACCCACAGGTTGGGCAAATCTGAATTCGAGAGCCGTTCAGTAATTTCTTTGATTTTGTCTTCTGGCAATGTATGCAGCACCACCAGCCGCTCGCCCTTTTTTGCGTCGGGCACGCCGGTGACCACAAAGGTCTGCTCGGTAACGCCGGCCAATTCCTGCAACTTCTCTTCGACCTTCAAGTGCGGCACCATCTCGCCGCCAATTTTGCTGAAGCGCGAAAGCCGGTCGGTGATGGTGAGGAAGCCGTCTTCATCCATGGAGGCGATGTCGCCGGTGACGTACCAGCCGTCGCGCAGGGCATCCTCCGTTTTGTCCGCCCGGCCCAGGTAGCCCTGCATCACGTTGGGCCCGCGGACGAGCATCAGCCCCGGCGTGTCGAGCGGAAGCGGCTGCATGCTATCGGGGTCAACGATTCGCACGCTGACGCCGGGCAGCGGGTGGCCAATCCGGCCGCGCTTGGCACCCACCTGGCGGAAGCCAGGCGCGCGGAAGTCGCGCGTGTTGACGGCCACCACCGGGGCGCACTCCGTGCAGCCGTAGCCCTCCAGCGGGCGCACGCCGAAGCGCTCCTCGAACGCCTCCGCGGTGCGCTGCGAAAGTTTCTCCGCGCCGACAATGACTGTCTCCAGGCTGCCGAAATCCTCCGGGGCGACGCGGCGGATGTAGGCTTGCAGAAACGTCGGCGTGGCCAGCAGGTAGTTGGCGCGATAGTCGCGCACCATCGTGCCGATGGCCTGGGCATCGAGCGGATTCGGGTAGTACACCACGCTGGCGCTGAGCGCCGCGGGCAGCCAGATGGTCACCGTGTATCCGAACGAGTGGAAAAAGGGCAGGATGCCGAGGACGCGGTCGGTGTGGCGGAAGCCGAGCGCCTGGGTCATCTGCTCGACGTTGGCCATCACGTTGTAGTGCGTGAGCATCACGCCCTTGGGCTCGCCGGTGCTCCCGCTCGAGAAAATCACGGTGGCCAAATCGTCCAGCGTCACTTTCTTTTCGCGGCCCAGCGATTTTTCCAGCATGCCCGCGGGAAAGGTCCAGCTCATCGCCAGCGCGGCCAGCTTCTCGGTCACTCGCGGCTTCTCGGCCAATTCTTCCAGCAGGATGGTCCGGCCGGGCACTTGCAGCTTGACGCGTTCGAGAAAGGCCTTGGATGTGACTACGGTTTCAATCCCGCACTGCCGCGCGCAGGCAGCGATCACGTCGTCTGAAGCCGTGTAGTTCAGGTTGACGGGGATTTTTCCGCAGAGTAACGCAGCGAAATTCACCAGCGCCCCGGCCACCGAAGGGGGAAGAAGGAAGCCGACCATCTTCTGCCCACGCCATTCCTTGCGCAGTCGCCGCGCGAGAAAAACCGTCTTCACCAGCGCCGTGCCGAAGCGCAGCTTGGGCACGCGCGGGTCGGCCATGGCGAAGCGGAAGGGGTGCCAGCGCGCATTGAGCAGCCAGGCGCGGTGCAGCGTGCGCAGCCGCCGCCGTTTGTGCTGGAACGCCTCGCTGGCCAACTCCTGCACGGCCTGGCGCACCGCCATGGCGGTGGCTGTGGCCGGCAGCGGCTGGCCGAAGCTCACTGTCGTCGGGTAGGGCAGCGCGCGCGGGATTTTCCAGAGGAAGCGCCGGCTCTCAAAGCTGAAAATGCTGCCCCACACGCCGTCCAGGTGGACGGGAATGATCGGCGCGTCCACGTCCTTCATGATGCGTTCAAATCCGCGGCGGAAGGGCAGCATCTGTCCGATGCGGGTGATCTGGCCTTCGGCGAAAATGCACACCACTTCGCCGTTGCGGATGGCTTCACTCGCGGTGCGCAGCGAGTGGATCATCTCCCGCGGGCGCAGCAGGGAAGAGATGGGGATGGCCTGCATAATCCGCGCGAACGGCCACACCGCCGGATGATCGTAGATGCCTTTGAACATGATGAAGCGGACAAAACGGTCGGTGGAGGCGGTGAGCAGCGCGGCGTCCACGAAGGAAAGGTGATTGGAGACGAAGAGCGCGCCGCCCTTCTCGGGGATGTTGTCGCGACCCTCCACGCGGATGCGGTACACCGACCTAGTCATGAACAACAGCACCAGTCGCACCAGCGCTTCCGGCAGCAGCCAGAGCACGTAGGCGGTCGCGCAGATGGTGAGCAAAGCGCAGAACAGGAAGATGTGAATCGGCGACAGGTGCAGGACGTTTCGCAGTAAGAGAAAAACGCCCGAAGCCAGAAAAATCCCGACGAAGGAAATTAAGTTGGAAGCGGCAATCACGCCGCCC
>JACOSF010000342.1 GCA_016179005.1 Acidobacteriota bacterium
AAGGCGATGCCGGCGAGACCGGTGTAGAGGCCCGGGTCGTTTTCATTTTCGATGCGTGCGAGAAGGGCCGTGGCGCCGGAGCGTGCGGCGTCGAGAAAAGCGGAGTCGCGCGTGGCGTGAAAAGCTTCGAGATAGAACAGGACGATGCCGGGCATGCCCGTGTAGAGGTTGTAGCTGACGGACAGGGGATCGCGAGGGTCGGCGGGCCACAGGGTGCCCGTGTTGGTGCGTTGGACGGAGGCGCGAATCCAGCGCTCAGCGCCGAGAGCAGCATCGAGGTATTCGCGGGAGGCGGAGGCGCGGGGAAGTGCAGGTGGCGCAACGAAAGCGACTACGAGCAGAGCAGTCAGAAAATATCGAGAGGGCGATGTGTGAACGTGAGAGCGCATTGCGGACAATTCGCGAGGAAGAATATGCCCGGCTGAAGCCGGGCGCTACAAAAAAATCGGCGTCCCAAAGGATTGGGACGCCGAAAAAATGTCGGCCGGAATGCCCACCTGAAGGTGGCCTCTACGCTTGCGCGGCGGGGAGGACGCTGATGTAACGGCCCATGCGGCCCTTGTCTTCGAAGTGAACGATGCCGGTGATGAGGGCGAAAAGAGTGTCGTCCTTGCCGCGGCCGACGTTGAGGCCGGGCTTGCGCTTGGTGCCGCGCTGGCGGATGAGAATGGTGCCGGCGTTGACGATCTGGCCGCCGAAACGCTTGGTGCCGAGACGCTGACCCTGGGAGTCGCGCCCGTTGGTAGATGAACCGCCGCCCTTTTTGTGTGCCATGGCTGAAACCTCGAAAAGCGAAAATCGAAAAGCGAAAACCGAAAAACGGGCCTGCTCAGGCAGGCAGACGCACGTCAGACGTTTATTTCGTTGACCTCGACGGCGGTGTAGTTCTGCCGGTGGCCGCGGGTGATCTTGTACTGGTTGGTCTTCTTGTACTTCATGACCATTTCTTTGGCGTGGCGGCCGTGCTCGACGATTTTACCGGTGACCGTGGCGCCGGAGAGGGTCTTGCCGGCAAGCATTTTGTCGTCGTCGGTGCGGACGGCGAGGACGTCGTCAAAGGTGACCTTGCCGCCGACCTTCCCGGCCAGGGTCTCGACCTTGATGGTTTCTCCGGGGGCCACGCGATACTGCTTCCCCCCACTGCGAATGACGGCGTACATGCTGCCTCCGAATGCGAAAGACAAACTCAAATTATACGGGCAGATGGGAAGTGCGTCAATCAAAACCGATGTTAAAGGGTTGAGTGGTTAAAGGTTAAAAGGAGGGAGCCGTAGAGCGTGGATGGAGGAGGAAGAGCGTTCGCCGGAGTTTCGCCGAAAGGAGTCAAGGCAAGGAAAGGGAATTCGCGTGGTACGGGCGTACCATTGCCCGGCGCCCTAGAGTTTTAGTACTTATAGGACCACAGGAGGAGTGGGTGGCCCTGTCGCCGCTGGCTACAATGAACAGCAACACGCGCACCACCGCCGCACGGACGTTTCTTCGCAGCTTGAACATTCTGTTGAAGTTTACCCGCCTTTATGGGTTTGCCCATGTGCGCTCCGATGCGCAATTCAGGACGGCATGGAGCGAGTTGCAAAGCATGCTGGCGATGGACAGCGGTGTGGGATTTCTGCTGGGTGTGTCCGGAACAAAGCTGCTGCTGGATGGCGTGCCGGTGGAAGGAACGCCTGCGGAGCGGAGTTTTGCGGAGCTGCTGGGCCGGGCGGGGCTGGCGAGCATTGCGTTTACGACACGGGTCACCGCCGGGGAGCTGGCAGAGTTTGTGAAGGCGTTTGCGCTGGCGGGCACGAAGCCCGGAGGTCTTGCGGCACAATTGAAGGCCGCGCTGGGGGACAGTCCAAGCGCCGGAATCCGCATGAATGAAATTCGCTTTGTAGCGGAAGACGCAGCGAACACAAAAGGTGGGTTGGCCGGGCAGATTGCCGCTCAGGCGCTGGCCACGGATGCCGGGTCCATGCGCGAATGGCTGAATGATCCGCAGAAACTGCTGCAAATGATCGTCGCAGCAGAAGGCGTGGAAGGTGGACGCGGGTTCGCGGGCGCTGGAAGCGACGGCGGCAGCGGTTCAGGTGCGGGGTTCGCGGGCAGCGGGGCGGGACAAGGCGGAGGAAGCGGCGCGGGGGCGGGGTCACCGGGCAGCGGATGCGGATCCGGCTCGGGCATGGCGCTCGAAGAAGACGTGGCCAACCTGGTGCGGCTGCTTTCCAGCATTCATCACGCGAGCCAGCAGCCGGCCGGCAATCTTGATCCCGAGTCACTGAAGCACGAATTCACGGAACTTCCGACGAACGCGCAGGAAATGCTGCGGCAGGCGCTGGCCAGCCTGCCGGCAATCGCTGGCGACGGAAAAACGGACGGCACGGCACTGCTGAAGCTGGCGGAGCACATGGCCATCCGTTTTGCGCTACGGCGGTTCGAGCGCGGGGAAGTGAAAGTGAACGCCGTGCGGCAGATGATGGACCGCATGGGCGGCGAAATCGAGCACCTGCGAAAAATTCTGACGGCGCACGAAGAGAAGATGAGCAAGTCCGGGATCCTGGTGGAATCGCACGCGGACATCCTGGACCGGCAATTCTGGGCGGCGGTGCCGGAGAGCGGGAAGCGCGCGGTGCTGCTCTCGGATGAGGCGTACTGCGTGCCGCCGCGCAACGTGCGGCAGCATGTGACGCAGCTCGTGGAGCAGGGCCGGGTAAGCGAGGCGGTCAACATCCTGATGAATTACGCGGGGTGCGTGCAGAACCGGGACGCGGACGCGCGGCGGCGAACGGCCATCGGCCTGAGCGAGCTGGCGGAACTCTACGCGAAGACAGCGCAGGAGCTGCTGGGCCAGGCATTGCGGCTGGTGGGCGAGCAAGTGTCGTTGGAAGAAGACAGGGAAATGCAGGCCCTGCTGGGCGCGGCGTTTGCGCGGCTGAGCCAGGAGGCGAGCACGCGAAGGAATTTCTCCGCCATGCGGCAGGCGCTGGAAAGCCTGGCGCGGGTGGAAGCGCGACGCAGCCCGCTGGCGGAAAGCCTGCGGCCCCGAATCGGCGTGGAAAACCGCCTGGGCGAGTTCATGGAAGAAGCGCTGCGCGGGAAGTGTCCCGCGGAACTGATGGACGTGCTGCGGCGGGTGCCGCGAGCGGCCGCGGAACAGGCGGCGGCGCGTTTCAGCCGCTCGGAAAAGCGCGAAGAGTGCCGGCAGCTGTCGAAACTCGTGCAAGAAATCGGCGCGGAAGCGGTGGCGCACCTGCGGCGGATGCTGCACGAGCGTCCCGCGGCGGAAGCAGTGACGGCCACGGGCCTGCTGAGCGAGCTGGACGTGCCGGCGCTGGAAGAAGAGCTGCTCGAACGGCTGCCGGGCTGGGACCGCGCGTACCACGACGCGGTGGTGCGGCAGATTGCGTCGGCGGGCGCGCCGGAGCGCGGGCGATTGCTGGTGGTGCTGATGGACCGGCTGGACCCGGTGGTGTGGTCCGAAGTGGTGGACGAAATCGGCATGAGCGGAGACACGGAAACGGCGCGGGCGCTGCTGGCACTGGCGCAGGGCGAGCGCGGATCCGCAGCGGGGCCGTACATCCAGGTGAAGGCCATTGAAGCGCTGGGGCGGTTGCGCGCGGAAGAGGCCGCGGGCGCGCTGCGAAAGATTGTGGAGACGCGGCAGGTGTTTCGCTGGGCGCAGCCCAACGAATTGCGCGTGGTGGCGGCGCAGGCGCTGCAGAACATCGACCCCGAATGGGCGGCGGCTTATCTGCCCAAGAGCGGGCTGAGTGCAGAAGATCTGGGGCTGGCGCCGCTCGATGCGATGCCCGATGCGGCGTGGCTGCGGCAGCGACGGTATGCGCGGGTGAAACTCCCGCGGGCGATGAACGCAGTGGCGGAGACGTCGCACGGCGAATACACGATGACGGCACAACTCCTGAGCTTGGGCGGAGGGCTGGCGGTGTCCGACGCGCGGATGACGCAGGGCGTGCAGGCGAGTCTGAAAATGCAGGCCGGCTTGCGGCCGCTCAAAGCACGCGTGCTGATGCGCCGGGCCGGAGCGCAGCACGTGGGGTTCGAGTTTGTGGAAATGGACCTCGAAGAACGCGCGCGGCTCAGAAAGCTGCTGGCCGGGCTGGGCAAGGCGTCAACGATCTTCAGTCTCACGCCGGTGCGGTCAAGCCCGCAGGCGGTGGCGTAAGAACAAGAATTAACCGCCGACCCCTCGGCTCCGCTCGGGACAGGTGAACGCGGATCGACGCGGTTTCATCCCCTCAACATAATAATTCCCAATTCAATCATGGGTTGCGGCAGAAAGCTGCGCGGCACTACGCGCGGGGGTGGGCCTTGTCGTAAACCTCCATCAACTGGCGGATGGAGGCGTGCGTGTATTTCTGCGTGGTGGAGAGCGAGGCGTGGCCGAGCAGCTCCTGAATTGCGCGAAGGTCGGCGCCGTCGGCAAGGAGATGCGTGGCGAAGGCGTGGCGCAGCGAGTGCGGGTGGAGATCCCAGTTGATGTTGAAGACGTGGACGTATTTTTTCACGAGGCGGGCGACAGAGCGCGTGGTGAGGCGGCGGCCGGCGTAGTTGAGAAAAACGGCTTCGGCGTCCACGGATTTGTTGCGGTGAAGAAACTCGGTGCGGACGGGCCAGTAGGCGTCGAGCGCAGCCTGCGCCTTGCCACCGTAGGGCACGATGCGCTCCTTGCGGCCCTTGCCGCGGACGCGAAGCATCTGCTCGCGGCGGTCAAGGTCGTCGGGGTGGAGGCCGGTGAGCTCGCTGACGCGCAGGCCTGAGGCGTAGAGCAACTCGAGGATGGCACGGTCGCGCTTGAGAAGCAGGCGCGTCTCATCGTCGGGAG
>JACOSF010000315.1 GCA_016179005.1 Acidobacteriota bacterium
CGCAAAGTTGTTCATGTCGGTGCTGTACCACTTTCGGCTCCCGTTCAGTTCGTAGGTCGTGATGGCCCCAGTGGTGGTCCCGGGCTTGAACAGATTGTTCAGGCCAGAGATGCCCCAGACACCGGGGTAACCTCCCACGGTGCGGAAGGAAATGTTCTTCGGATCCACGGGCGCAAGCTGCAATTCCCAGCGCAGGCCGTAGTTAATGATGAGCTGGGGATGGATGCGCCAGGAATCGTTGGCGTAGAAGCCGAACTCATGCTGGATGATGCGCGTCTTCTGCGGTCGGCCAGCCTTGTAAGTCCGTGTGTTCTCGTCCACTGAGATGGTCCCGGAGTAGGAGGAGACGCGACCCAACAGCATGGCATAGAGGTTTCTAGCATTGGTCTGGTCCGTACTGCTCGCACCTACCGAAGTCGGAACCGCGTTGCCGATCGACCCGTTGGCGGGGTCCGAACTGCTCAGGCCCAGCGTCGCTGTGTTCACTGCGCGGCTGGCCAGGTATTGAATCAAGCGCACTCGCGTCCAGTCGCCGCCGAACATGAGGTTGTGTTTTCCCTTGCTCCAACTGAACGTATCCAGCATCTGAAATATCCCGCCGTTGCGGCCCTGGGTGTTGTACCCAAGGACAGGCGAGAACGCTGAGGAGCCGGTCAAAGCAATATTGGGGTAGTTTCGGCGGATGTTGACTGTGCCCAGGTTGGTGTTCGCGGTCGGGTAGAGCGAAAGGTTCAAATCAGGGAAGAACGAGACCGGAGAGCTCGTCAGTCCAGCGCGGACCTCGTTGCTCTTGTTGGCCCCCATGTTCCAGCGCACGGCAGTGACCCACTCGTTGCGGTTGGAAATCTGGCTGCCCTGGTTCGTGCTGAATGGCGTCACCGGATAGGATTGGTCAAGGCCATTCAGTGTGTCCGGCGACGAAGTGAAGTAATTGTAGTGGTAAATGCCGGTCCACTGAATGTTTTTGGTGATGTTGTAGTCCAGCCGGACGTCGGGGAACCGCCGGGTGCCGCCAAAGCTGTTGTTAAACGTTACCGAATCCCGCCAGGGGTCGATCACCTTGCCAACTCCGACGCCCGGGGCCGTGCGTACGGTCTGCACAGCGTTCAGAATGGTCATGGATGCCGCGTCCGGAACGCTGGGCAGACCGACGCTGGCCGCATAAGCCAGCAAATCGGCCGTGCACAGCGCTCCGCCCGTGGGGTTCCGCGGGCTGGCGGTGACGCACGTAATCCACGCCGGAGGTGAGGCAGGTATGGACGACGGAACGTAGTCGTACCTTCCGGCCAACGCGTTGGTGCTCAGGATGGTACGGGTGCGGGAGACGGAGCCCGGTTCGCGGTAGTTGTCCACGGACACGAAAAAGAAAATCTTATCCTTCCACGCGGGTCCCCCCACGTTGCCGCCGAACTGGTTCAAGCGCTGGCGCTGGCGAGGCACTCCATTGAGGTTGTTGAACCAATAGTTGGCGTTGAGGAAGTCATTGCGGTGTTGCCACCAGCCGCCGCCGTGGTACACGTTGCCGCCGCGCTTGGTCTCGAAGCGGATTTGCACGGCGCCTTGGGCGGACTGCTCGGAGCCCTGGCCCGCGGTGCTGATGCTGAACTCCTCGATGGCGTCGAGGCGGGCGTTCACAATGAGGAAGAACCCGTCGCTCGACTTCAGCACGTTGTCCTGGGCGTTGATGCCGTCCAGGGTGATGTTAATGGCGCCCTTGGGCAGGCCCATGAAGGAGGTATTGCGGGCCGCGCCCGTGGGGGAGCTGGCGCCCGGCATCAGGATGGCCAGGTCAAGAGTGTTGCGCGAGCTCAAGGGGAGCTGCGTGATTTGCTTGCCGGTGATGGACGTGCCAATCGTGGTGGACACGGTCTCGAGGACTTCCGCGCCGGCCTCAACCACGACCGTCGATTCGAGAGCACCCACTTCGAGTTTGGCGGCGAGGTCATAGACCTGACCAATGATGATCTTGACGGCCCTGTACTCGGCGGACTTGAAGCCCTGCAAGCTCACAGTCACCGTGTAGGTGCCGGGCCGCAAGCTGGCGGCCGCGAAGTGGCCGTCCGCGGTGGACTTCGTCTCGAACAGTGTGCCGGTGGCATCGTCCTTAATCTTGACGGTGGCGCCGGCTATGACCGCGCCTGTCTGGTCGGTTACCGTGCCGACGAGTTGGCCCGTCGAAGCGACCTGGGCCATCATCTCGGTCGAGCCGATCAGGCAAATCGCAGCCAGTACAAATAAGCAGAGTAAACGCTTTGCCATCGTTCCTCCTAAACGTGGTTCTCGGGTGATCCGGTCCCGAGCTGAACAGACGGGCCCGTCAGACCCAGGCGGACCTGGTAAGGCAAACAGCTA